>JABHHM010000178.1 GCA_018671575.1 Methylococcales bacterium
AAGAGGTTATAGAAAAACTGTTGGCCAATTCTGAAATCGATTTTTCGGCTGTAAGTCAATAGCACCAAGGGGTTTCGGAGAGGTTGGTGACAAACTGTACTTTAAGTCATAGGACCCCAAATAACCATAAATCTCCCACCAAACCTCACAATATATCAGCAATAAATAGAGGAAAAATCATGTCTTTCAACTTTCTGAATCAGTATAAGATTAAAACCAAATTCACATTGGCTCTTGCTCTTCCAATCATTGGCTTGATTATTTCCTCATTAATCAACATCAACAATAACTGGCAACATTATCAAAATGAAAATAATATCATTGAACGATTTGATTTTTCTGCAACGATTGCACAATTACTCAATTCATTACAAAAAGAACGGGGACTTACAGCGGGATTTATGGGTAGTAGCGGGAAAAAACAGGGTGAACAATTAAAAAACCAGAGATCAATTACCGATAATAAAAATAAAGAATTTAATCAATTTATTGAACATATTAGTAATTCAGCCATCACACCCAAACTACAAATACAGTGGAAGTCTATTCAACAAAAATTAAAATCTATTTCTACCTTACGAAGCAAAATTGACAATCTATCAACCAATAGTGATTTTTTTAATTTTTATTCTGATATCAATGCCAGCTTAGTTGAATTAATTAAAAAAATGGGCAGCATGGTCAATGACACAAAATTGGCTGAACAGTCTATTGCTTATACCAATTTATTAATTTTAGGTGAAAAATCTGGGCAAGAAAGAGCCTTAAATAATAGTGTTTTCACCAAACGAACTATAACGACTAATCAATACAAGCAAACTAGCTCATACATTGATCAACAAAATAATGCTAAAACAGCTTTTATGTTGAACGCAACGGATCAACAACATATCTTCCATTTTGATTAATGTAGAAAAAACAGGAAGATTCAACCAACGTACACAAATCAATAGCCACGATGAATTAGGTGAAATGGGTCAAGCATTTAATCAATTAATGCAATCATTAGAACAAGCCCTAAGTGAAGTTAATGAGGTCATGAATGGTGTTGCCAATGGTCAATTTGACAAACAAATTAACTATTCATTAAATGGTGATTTGGAATCACTCAAAAACAATGTGAATAAAAGTTCCAACAGTGTTCATCTAACCATGAATGCCCTCAGCGACATTATGGGAGCATTGGCCGCTGGAGAATTTGGTAAACGACTGGATAACACTGTCAAAGGTGAACTAAGAAATAAAGTCAACGGTGCCATGGAAAATATGAATATTGCCATTGCTGAAATTAATGAAGTTATGTCCAATGCATCAGATGGTAATTTTTCACAACGTATTAATGTTGAACTCTATGGTGAAATGAAATTATTAAAAGACAATGTTAATACGTCACTCGACGATATTCAGGATGCAATGAAAGAAACTGTCAATGTTGCATCAGCACTGGCAGAAGGCAACTTAACAATTGAAATGCAAGGCATTTATAACGGTGAATTCAACACTTTACAAACCGCCTTAAATACCTCCGTCAATAACCTGAAAAATATGGTGGGTTCAATATTTTCTTCGATAGATAACATCAGCATGGGAAGCGCTGAAATTGCTCAGGGAAATATGGATTTATCACAACGCACAGAAGAACAAGCCGCATCTTTAGAAGAAACTGCAGCTAGCATGGAACAATTAACCAGCATTGTTAAGCAAAATACGGAAAGCGCATCACTTGCAAACAACCTCTCTGATGAAGCAGGCACAATCGCAAATCAAGGACTGAAAATTGTAACAACAGCTATTACCGCCATGTCAAATATCAACAAATCCAGTAAAGAAATTTCAGAAATTATCAGCGTTATTGATGAAATAGCCTTTCAAACCAATTTACTGGCATTAAATGCATCCGTTGAAGCCGCTAGAGCAGGAGAACAAGGACGAGGTTTTGCGGTAGTTGCTACCGAAGTAAGGAGCTTGGCACAACGTAGCGCAGCGGCTGCAAAAGAGATTAAAATTTTGATTGATGAAAGTGTCAACAATGTCCGTGATGGCAGTGACTTGGTTGATGACTCAGGAAAATCACTGAATGAAATCAACTCAAGCATTAAAAAAGTGAGCGATATTATTTTAGAAATATCCACGGCGGGACAGGAACAACTGTCTGGCATTGAAGAAATCAATAAAGCGGTGATAGAAATGGACACAACAACCCAACAAAATGCAGCATTGGTTGAACAAGCATCTGCCGCCAGCCAATCGTTGGATGAACAAGCAAAATCATTGAGTGAATTAATTACATTTTTTAATTTGGAGACAAAATAGTAAAATATTATGTTTACGAACAAATTCAGACAATAATAAGGGGAAGCGAAATAAATAAATGTCCAAATTGTGCAGGATTTTTTGTTCGCCTTTGAGGCGAAAAAATAGGCGGACAAAAAGACAAGTAAATTGGATATTTATTTATTGCGCATCCCCTAACTCGCTACATCAAACCTTTGGTACTGATAATAGTAATTTTGGCTTAGATCTGACAGTTGCCATGTATTCATGGCTTACCTAATACAAAAGTGGTGATTGGTAAAATGCCCATAAATTTCTGGCCAAAAAATGTGTGTTTTTAAAATGCAGACAGTATGCCTGAGCGTTCTACAACTACTCTTCCCTAAACTTGGCCCCCAAATTTTTCACTAAATTTTCAATCACCTGATCAATAATTGACTGAACTTGCTCAGACGTCAATGTACCGTCCGCAATTCCCAGCTTACATTTTAAGGCAATTGACTTTAAACCATCTGGAATTTGTTGACCTCGGTATTCATCAACAAAACTGACTTGTTTAATCATCACATCCGTTTGACTCACCACCTGTTGAATAGATGACCATGAGGTACTTTCTTTAACCAGTACCGCAAAATCATATTCAACTTCTGGAAACTCTGGCAATGGATTAAAAGCTGTTTTATCTGAAAATGCAGGAATTAAGGCATCGACACTGAGCTCAAATAACATGACTCTGGTCTTTTTCAGACCCAACAAACGCATGGCTTTTGATGATAATAAGCCCAACTCACCGATTTTATTGTCTTTTTGATACAAATCCAGTTGTGCATTTTTATCTGCCCAACTCATTTCGCCTGTTTTTTTAAACTCAATCTCATCGGTATGCAACAGATGATGCAGGTTTTCCAGCACGCCTTTGGATTCTAAAAATAAATTTTTAGCATCTTGTCCGACAAAAGCACCCGCAATATTTTTTGTAATTTCAGGTAATTTTTCAGTGGTTTTCGCAGCTTGTTTTGATTCATCATGGCAAGCAAAAACAGCACCCATTTCAAATAGTTTGAAATCAGAAAAATATCGAATATTTTTAGACACTGCCTTAATTAATTGAGGTAACAATGAAGGTTGTAAGTGTTTGGTTTCAGGTGAAGGTGCCGCGGTTAAAGCCAGCATCTTTGTATCTTTAAAACCAAATGCTTCAAGACCTTTATCTTCTGCCCAGGGATAAGTGTAAACCTCATACATGCCACAACGATAAGCCAAATATTCTTTCAACTGCCGAATCATTCGATAACGATGCTGATTGACAGCACTGATAAGACTCACATTGGGTGCAACAAAATCAAAATTATCGTAACCATAGAGTCGAGCCACTTCCTCAACGATGTCTTCAGGCAACGAAATATCACCTGTTGACCGCCAATAAGGAGCAATAACATCAAAAGAATTTTGCTTTGTTGTCACGGCAAAACCCAGACGGGTTAAATAGTTACTAATTTTTTCAGCTTCAATTTTTACACCCAGGCGTTTATATAAAAAGTCAGCCGTCACGGACAATTCAGCCACTTTAACAGGTGTATGATGCTGATCAACAAAACTCACGATTTGACAGTCGGGTTGGATAGCAAGCAAAGTATTAATGAATAAACTTAAAGCTTCATCGATTAATTGAGGGTGCAGGTTTTTTTCAAAACGGGTTGAACTGTCGGTACGAATATTCAATTTTGTTGCTGTTTTTCTGATATCCAATGCTTCAAAATTGGCCACCTCAAAAATCAAATCCTGAGTTTCATCACTGATTGAAGAGTCGTTACCGCCCATAATCCCAGCCAAAGCAATGGGTTTATCTGCATCAGCAATCACCAACGATTGGCCGTCCAGTTCTAATACTTGTCCATCTAAAAGAGTGATGAACTCATCTTTTTGACTTTTTCTGATGACAATTTTTTCATTCACTTGCTGACAATCAAAAGCATGATTAGGCTGACCCAAGGCAAACATCACATAATTGGTTAAATCGACCAGTAAATTAATGGGTCGCTGGCCAACTTTTGCCAGTTTATTTTTCAGCCAATAAGGCGATTGTTGAGACTTAAAGCCATTGATTCTGGTCGCCGTATAACGACGACATAAATCAGTGGCCATAATTTCAATTGACAGATTGTTATCTGTCTTTGATAAGTCAAAGCTGGCTAATGGTTTGAGTTCTAAATCATAAATGGCGGCTAACTCTCTGGCAACACCATAATGGCCCCAAAGATCAGGGCGATTAGTGAGTGATTTGTTATCGATATCTAATACATCATCATCCAGTGACAATACCGTTGATACTAACTCTCCTGCTGACGCATCAAATACTGATAAATCCAGAATACTTTTTTCGATTTTTTGAGGAAAAAGGGTTTCAAGACCAATTTCACTGGCGGCACAAATCATTCCATAGCTTGCAACACCACGAATGGTGGTTTCTTTAACATCCACCAAGCCTGGCTCACCATGCCAAAACACTTTAGCACCAGGCAATGCCAAAGCGACTTTCATATTGGCAACAACATTAATTCCACCACAAACAATTTTTCTGGTTTGTTCGCCAAAATCACATTCTGCCACGATTAACTTGTCGGCATCGGGGTGCTTTTCAACCTTGATGACATCGGCAATGACAATTTTTTGCATATTATCTGCAAGGTTAATAATTTCTTCGACTTCAACCGTAGCCATTGTCAAATCATGCATGATTTGCTGAGAGGTCAAAGTGCCAGGTAAGTTAACGTATTCTTTAATCCATTCTAGTGATATTTTCATTTTTAACAACTCGCTGGGTAACTGCTCACACTGTTTATATTTTGCTTTAGTTCAAGGCATTCCGTACGGAAAATGTGAGCATATAGGTATATGTGAACATTTGAGTACGGAAATAACGCCGAAATAAAGTTAAAAAAATAGCATGAGTTTACTATTTATATTGAGATAGAAATCGTAAATCTGCGCTGTGAAATAAACGCACGTCATTCACACCATCACGCATCATCACCAATCTATCCAAGCCTATATTAATGTAAAATCCTGTCCATTTCTCGGGATCAATGCCACCCGCTTTTAATACATTAGGATGAGGTGGCCCACCAGGCATGACCTCTAACCAACCTACCTGCTTGCAAACTCGACAACCATCACCACCACAAACCAGACATTGCATATCAATTTCAAAACCTGGCTCAACAAAAGGAAAAAAACCTGAACGCATTCTTACTTTAACAGATTGCCCAAAAACTCGATCTAAAATGGTTTTCACCAATAATTGTCCCGATGAAAAGGGAATACTTTCATCAACAATTAAGGCTTCGTATTGAAAAAATGCTCGCTCATGCCTTGGATCAGTGGTTTCATTTCGGTAAACTCGCCCAGGATAAACAAAACGGAATGGGGGC
The DNA here is from genome assembly GCA_018671575.1 of Methylococcales bacterium. Classification (GTDB taxonomy): domain Bacteria; phylum Pseudomonadota; class Gammaproteobacteria; order JABHGC01; family JABHGC01; genus JABHHM01. Next base: position 5,706 of record JABHHM010000178.1, read on the forward strand.
TTATGTGACTGCATATAACGGACACTGGTTCCTGTTAAATGTGGACGTAAACAAATTCTTTGGTCATCGGAAGACTCTAGCCAATAAGTATCCATGCTTTCTCTGGCAGGATGGTCTGAAGGAAAGTTTAGGTTATCAAATTCATACAACTCACTACTGACTTCTGGGCCTTCATAAATTTCAAAACCCAATGATTGGAATGCATCATTTAAATCATTGGTCATGCGTGTAATTGGGTGTAAACCACCAGCAGACAATGATGTGCCAGGTAATGACAGGTCAAAATTTTCATCCACCAATGAAACACTGTCTAAAAGACTTTGTTTTTTATCTTCAATTGACTGCATCAATTTATTTTTCAGTTGATTGGCTTTCTGACCACATTCTCGCCGAAGTTCTGGGGCAACACTTTTCAGGTTCTTTAACATTTGAGTTAATTCGCCTTTTTTACCCACCAACTCTACTCTTATTTTTTCCAGATCATCGACCAATAGACAATCATTAATTTTTGAGACGGCGTTTGTTTCTAACTGCGCTAATGCTTCAATCATAAAATTAATTCACTTTTACATATTAAGGTTGAAGCGAATAGGATAATATTCATCTCCAATGATGTCTACTGGAATAATCCTAAATAAATCAGTTAAATCTACTGCAAGCATCCAAGGCATTGAATATTCGACTGATTAATTTAAAATAATCAGCTATTTGGAGCTAATAATGAATAAAATTATTTATATGACTGGCATATTGGCTATTTTTTCATCATCATTGTTTGCTGACGGCGAATCAACCTATAAAAGTGCTTGTTTTGCCTGCCACGATACGGGTGCAGCAGGCGCTCCAAAAAATGGTGACAAAATGGCATGGACTTCCAGGATTGAACAAGGCTCGGAAACACTTTATAACAATGCAATTTTAGGTAAAGGTGCAATGCCCCCAAAAGGCGGTAGAACAGACTTAAGTGATGATATCATCAAAAGTGCGGTTGATTACATCATACTCAGTTCAAAATAAAGGTTGAATGGCATCATGTCTGCAAAAAAAGAAAAAATCAGTTTTGAAAATGCATTTGAAGAACTTGAAAATTTAATCATTCAAATGGAACAAGGAAACTTGAGTCTTGACCAATCCCTCAAAAATTTTGAGAGAGGTATTGAGCTCACTCGCTTCTGCCAAAAAGAATTACAAGATGCTGAACAAAAAGTTCAGATTTTAAGCACTAAAGAAACTCAAGAAAACACATTAATCAGTTATGACACAAACAACACATAATTATTTCAATCAGTATAGAGGCCGAACCCTTAATTCATTGGAACATTGGCTACCCAAAGAAACCACTTTTCCAACACGTCTGCATCAAGCCATGCGATATTCTGCATTAAATACGGGTAAATGTGTGCGCCCAACGCTGGTTTATGCAACAGGCAAAGCATTAGGGGTCCCATTAGAAATATTAGACTCCCCCGCTTGTGCTGTTGAATTAATCCATATTTATTCATTAATACATGACGATTTACCTTGTATGGATGATGATGATTTACGCCGAGGCAAATTAACTTGTCATATTGTTTATGATGAAGCCGTTGCAATCCTGGCTGGCGATGCTCTACAGGCATTGGCATATCATATTTTAAGCCACTCCAATACACTCAAAATCAGTGCTGAAATGCGCTTAAAAATGCTGGATCACCTCACATTAGCTTGTGGATCAAGAGGACTGGTAGGCGGGCAGGATGTTGATTTAAATTCTGTCAATAAACAGCTATCGATCACCGAACTTGAAGACATGCACATCCATAAAACAGGTGCATTAATTAGAGCCAGCGTGATGTTAGCCAGCTATTGTAAAGAATCACTTGATACCAAAAAAGCTCAACAATTGGATCATTATGCCAAATGCATTGGTCTTGCCTTTCAAATCAGGGACGACATTCTGGATTTTGAAGGCAGCACCACTATATTAGGTAAAACCTCTGGTAAAGACTCTGCCAATAGCAAAGCAACCTACACATCAATATTAGGCATATCCACTGCCAAAGAAAAAGCCAATGATTTATATCATGAATCCATTAAGTCATTGCAAGACTTTGGTGAAGAAGCTGATGAACTAAGAATGATTGCTCAATTTATTATTGAAAGAAATCATTGATTAAAGCCACCACCTCATTGGCACCGTTGGCAGGAGGAATGATTTTCTTTTTTTGTGCCCATAAAATTTCTAATTCGCCTGTAATATTACCCGTTTCCAATTTATCAGACTGAACCTCAAGACAACGCGCATTTTGTTTTAGCCATTTGACCAAATAATATTCTTCTGGCCAATCATCTCGCGCCACATATAAAATTGGAACATCATTACATGCGGCATCAGAAAAGTGCCCATAACCAGGCTTAGTCACCAAGGCATCGCAGGATTTCAATAAATCTTTATAAGACATCAATGATTCTATATCTAAAACCTTTGTCATATCATCTCGATCAATTCTTCCTGTATAATTAATTATCCAATGAATATTTGGATCATGCCGCCAATGATTGTAACCAAGATCATACGACACGCCACCCATAGAAACCAAAACAAGTTTTTTATCATTAATGCCAATTTTATTTTTGATCAAATGTTTTTTATTCCCCCCTATATTTGCCAGAGAAGACACTTGAGTAACAGGTATTGGAATATTCATTTTCATGGAAGGTGCAGGCTGAATAAATGTTGATGCGCATTGATAACTGGCTTGTATTTGTTGATATATGTCTACCGAACCCTCTATGTCACTGAAATAGTATTGGAACAAATCCAACCAATTAAGTGAACACATTGTTAAACAAGGTATATCCAGTTCTTTTGCGGCCATTAATATTTGATACGGTATATTTGAAAATATCAGATCAGGCTTTATTTTCCTTAACAATTGCCTTTCATTTTCAAGATTCTCAGACCATGATCGGTGAAAACATTGATATTCTCGATAAGTTTTTTCAACATCGACTGATAACGCATTGGTCATTATCATTCCTACATCTGGCGACTGCTTAATGTGAATAAATTCAACACCAAATTTGTCCATCAAAAATTGTTTTTCTGCCAGGCATTTGATCACTATTCTAATATTCGGGTTATTTTGATATAAAGCCCTGATAACAGGGGCAGTCATGCCGATATGCCCATAACCATGTGATGAAATAGCAAAATAAATGGTGGGAGAATGAATCAATTTATTATTTTTTCCTATATTCATTAAAGATTTTTAATCGATTACCGTTACAGTGTTTGTATGATAATACACTGATTAATTTATTCCGTAAAAATAAGACAACGCTTATCTCAACACAACTAAATTTTAATATAGGAGTCAGAATAAAGACATAAATATTAATTACTTACCTAATACAATCATAACCTTACAATCTTTTTGAAATTATTTTAAATATTTTCTAAAGATTTGCTGTGCTGTGTCGTTAATATTAATGTAGACAATAAATATTAACTGAGGATTTCAACATGGCTTTATCAATCAACACCAACATTCATTCATTATTTGCACAAAGAAGTTTGAGCAGATCACAAAATGAATTAGGTACTTCTTTAGAAAGATTGTCTACAGGTCTTCGAATCAATAGTGCTAAAGATGACGCGGCAGGATTATATGTTGCTGAAAAACAAACATCTGACATCAGAGGTATTGAGCAAGCCATTAGAAATGCTGGCGACGGCATCTCATTATCTCAAACTGCTGAAGGTGCATTGGCTCAAATCGGCAACAATATGCAAAGAATTCGTGAAATTGCGGTTCAATCATCTAATGGATCAGTTGAAGATAGAACAGGCCTACAAAAAGAAGTTGATCAACTGACACAGGAAATTTCAAGAATTGTCCAAACATCAGAATTCAATGGTACTAGCTTATTCAATGCTTCTGCAACATCCAGCTTATCTTTTCAGGTTGGTCAGGATGGCTCAGCAACCAATCAGGTTACCTTGACTTTAAGTGGTTTAGCTGGTGGCGCAATCAGTAGTTTCAACGCCTCTTTAAGCGCGACAACAACCATTGACGTTAGTAGTCAGAGTGCAGCCAGTGCGGCCATCAATTCACTAGAAAATGACATCACAACTATTTCTCAACAACGAGCTACTTTTGGTGCATCTCAAAATCGTTTTGAATCAGTCATCAACAACTTACAAAACTATGCTGAAAACCTACAGGCATCAAGAAGCCGAATCATGGATGCTGACTTTGCGGCAGAAACTGCCAATATGACCAAACATCAAATATTACAACAAGCAGCAACCACCATCTTATCTCAAGCCAATAGCTTACCACAAACTGCATTGTCATTATTGGGCTAGGAGGCTGTCCGAAAACTCATCTTTCCGCCAACTCTGCGTTAAAAATGGTCTCAAAATGCTCATTTACACACGTAAACTGCGCTTTTTCGACAATTTTATGCCTTGATTTGACGAAAATCTGAGTTCTCGGATAACCTCCTAGGAATAACTTTCTAAGAACCACGAAAAAAGCCTAATAAATAAAAATATTTATTAGGCTTTGTTGACAGTTAAACTTGAAATATTTTAGGATTATAAATTATCTGAGAAAATTTGAACATCAGTTGCTTTCTTCAAGCCTGATAGTACAGCCTCAATTTCATCAGTTCCAATTGACTGAATAAGCTGTTTATTTTTTTCGATAGCATCTATTTTATTAGTCTTATCCAATACTTTATTAGAAACTTTTGTCAATTGAATTAAAACATAATCCCCTGAAGGTAAAATAGCTTTGGAATAGGTTGCTTTTCCATTAGCAGGCTTTATTGATTTAAAAACACTACTGACAATAATATTGGGTATGACAGTATCATTTCGCATAATATCCGTTTTATTAACAACGCTTACTTTCTCTTTTTTTGCGATATCCTCTAACTTCCCACCATTGCTTAATTCTTTAAATAATTTAAGACCTTGCACTCTCACCATTGCTTTTGATTTTTCAAGCTTCAATGTTGCCCTAATTTCCTTTTTGACACTTTCAAGTGATTTGTTTTTAGCTGGCTGAGAATCTTTAAATCTGAGCACAATTAATTTATTGGTAGATGTTTCAATGGGTTCACTGTTTAATCTATTCTTAAAAACCACATCAGAAAATGAAGTGCTGATTATTTTAGGCTGTTGAGAAAAAGCATTACCTCCAGCTCTTGAAAACCAATCCGACTGCTGAATTTTAAGCTCTAACTCATTTGCTGCTGGCTCAAGTGAATCTGAATTTTCAAAAACGAGATTGGTCAATAGTTCCGATTTTTCAAAAAAGATATTTTCTGCTTCTTGCCCCTGAATACTTTTCACCAATTGACTCTTAACAGATTCAAAAGACTTCGTTGTTTCCTCAACCAATTCCGTCAATTTAATAATATGATAACCATATTCTGTTTTAACCAAGCCACTAATCTCTCCCTGTATCATTTTAAATACAGCATTTTCAAATTCAGCAACCATTTCACCACGATTAATGTAGCCTAAGTCTCCACCTTGTTCTTTTGAACCAGGATCATCAGAATAAGTTTTTGCCAACTCAGAAAAATTTCCCCCAGACTTTACTTTGGTCAGCACTTTTTCTGCCAGAACCTTAACTTTTTTCTTTTCATCATCGGTAGAAGTATCATCAAGTTGTATTAAAATATGACTTACTTTCCGCTTTTCTTTTTCTATAAATTTATCTTTTTGGTCATTGTAAGCTTTAGTTAACTCTTTCTCACTAGGTTTAAGTCCTTTAGCAAGAAGTTCAACACTTAACTCAATATATTCTACTTTAACTTTTTCGGCTTCTTCATACTCATCTAGGTGTTTTTGATAATATTGCTTTATTTCTTCATCCGAAACTTTAACCTGATTACTCACCGATGAAACCAATATTTGCATATAAGAAAAATTTCTTTGTTGATTCATTAGTTGTTCATATTTTTTCGCATTGGATTCAATAACAAACGCAGAATCCTTTATACCATTACTGAATTGATCATTTGCCAATGCATTCTTAATTCTACTTTCAAAAAGTTTGGGAGACATGCCTTGCCAACCAACTTTTCTTTTATATTCCTGATGATCAAAAACACCATTTTTCTGAAATGCAGGTATTTTTTGAATTTCTCTAATAACACGCTCATCACCAACTCGATAACCAAATTCACGAGTTGATTTTAGTAGAACTTTTTCTTGAACTAATTGATCGATAACTTGTTTTTTAACCCTGGATTCGGGCATAAATTGAGAAAACCTTGCTCCAAATATACCTCTCAGTCGTTGCAATTGATTCTGATAAGCTGATTGAAATTCTCTTTGGGTTATTTCTTCTCCAGCAACAGATGCCACAGCAACAGAACCGCCACCTCCGAGATATTCTTGAATTCCCCACAATGCAAAAGGAATGATAATTATTATTATAATTACCCACGCAAAGACCCCTTGAGCCTTATCTCGAATAGACTGTAACATTTTATAGACCAGTAATTTATTTTGGAAGGTTTTTAAGAATTGTCACTATAAGCCCATTTAAAAAAATTAATATTGAATTTAATTTTTTAACGAACCTAAAAAGATGTTGGCGGAGTGGACGGGACTCGAACCCGCGACCCCCGGCGTGACAGGCCGGTATTCTAACCAACTGAACTACCACTCCTAAATGGTGGGTGCTGAGGGGATCGAACCCCCGACATTCGCCTTGTAAGGGCGACGCTCTCCCAGCTGAGCTAAGCACCCAGACTTAAGTAGAAAATATAATCTACTTAAAGTCAGGTAAATCTTAATTAACTGCGTCTTTCAACCCTTTACCTGGTTTGAAAGCAGGAACTTTTGCAGCTTTAATTTTAATTTCTTCACCAGTACGTGGATTACGACCAGTTCGTTCTGCTCTTTCTCTAACTAAGAAAGTACCAAAACCAATTAAAGTTACTTGCTCACCTTCACCTAACGCACTTGAAATTGAGCCAATTACTGCATCAACTGCTTTACCTGCAGCAACTTTAGACATATCCGCTGATGATGCGACTGCCTCAACTAATTCTGTTTTATTCATTCACGCCCCCCTATTTACCGTTGTGTTTTTTAATTTTACTGTTGTTAAATCACCCGACAATTTATACAAGTTGGCACAACTTATGTCAAGCAATAATCCTCGTTTTATTCAATTAATGTGCTGTTAGCTCACTTTCTTTTTGGGAAGATTTGGATTTTTTCATCGCCCCTGTTTTTTTACCTGAGCCTTTTAAAGGCTTTGGGACTGCCTGCAATGCAACCTCTAATACCTCATCAATCCATCTAACAGGCTTAATCTCTAGGTTTTGTTTAATATTTTTGGGTATTTCTGCCAAATCTTTTTCATTTTCATAAGGAATTAAAACAGTTTCAATTCCACCTCGATGAGCGGCCAGTAATTTTTCTTTTAAACCACCGATAGGTAGAACTTCTCCCCTTAACGTAATTTCCCCAGTCATCGCCACATTGGCATGTACAGGAATTTTGGTTAAAGCAGAAACCAATGCCGTACACATTCCCACACCCGCACTAGGACCATCTTTTGGCGTTGCACCCTCTGGCACATGAATATGCACATCATTTTCTTGATAAAAATCTTCTTCTACACCGAGCAACGAAGTTCTACTTCTAACAACTGTCATGGCTGCTTGAATAGATTCCTGCATCACATCACCTAACTGCCCTGTATGAGTTAACTTACCCTTGCCAGGCATTATCGCACTTTCAATGGTTAATAATTCTCCACCCACTTCAGTCCATGCCAAACCAGTAACTTGACCAATTTGATCAAACTCTTCTGCACGACCATACCTAAAACGCTTCACGTTTAAATATTTTTCAATATTTCGTGAGGTAATAGTGACTTTTTTATTGGTTTTTGATTTTTTTGATAACAAAATATCTTTAACCACTTTTCTACAAATTTTTGATACTTCCCTCTCCAAACTCCTAACACCAGCTTCACGAGTATAATATCGAACAATATCTCTGATGGCTGATTCACTGATATGAATTTCTTCTGACTTTAAACCATTATTTTTAATTTGTTTTGGAATTAAATATCTAACAGCAATATTTATTTTTTCAACTTCAGTATATCCAGACAATCGAATCACTTCCATTCTATCCAATAAAGGACCAGGAATATTAATTGTATTTGCGGTTGCCACAAACATAATTTCGGATAAATCAAAATCAACTTCTAGATAATGATCATTGAACGTATGGTTTTGCTCTGGATCTAACACTTCCAATAATGCAGATGCAGGATCCCCTCTGAAATCATTAGCCATCTTATCTATTTCATCCAGCAAAAACAAAGGATTTCTGGTTTCAACTTTTGATAAATTTTGAACTAATTTACCAGGTAAAGAACCAATATAAGTACGTCGATGACCTCTGATTTCAGCCTCATCTCGAACCCCACCTAAAGACATTCTGACAAATTTACGATTGGTTGCTCGCGCAATAGACTGACCCAAGGAAGTTTTTCCCACGCCAGGAGGACCAACCAGACATAAAATAGGCCCTTTCATTTGCTTAACTCGTTGTTGCACCGCCAAATACTCAAGAATTCTTTCTTTGACCTTTTCTAAACCATAATGATCCGCCTCAAGCACTTCTTCTGCACGAGCCAAATCATTGCGAATTTTTGTTCTTTTCTTCCATGGCACACTTACCAACCAATCAATATAATTCCGCACCACAGTTGCTTCTGCAGCCATTGGAGACATCAACTTCAACTTATTCAGCTCGGACATTGCTTTAGTCTTTGCTTCTTTCGACATCCCTGCTTTTTCTATTTTATTGGTTAAATCTTCAATTTCATTAGGCGCATCATCCAACTCACCCAATTCTTTTTGAATCGCTTTCATTTGTTCATTCAGGTAATATTCACGCTGATTTTTTTCCATTTGACGCTTAACTCTGCCACGGATTTTTTTCTCCATCTGTAGCACATCAATTTCAGACTCCATCAAACCCATCAAATGTTCAATTCGCTCATAAACACTACCCATTTCCAGAACACGCTGCTTATCATCTAATTTTAGAGACATATGCGCTGCCATGGTATCTGCTAAACGACTTGGATCATCAATACTTGCCAATGAAGTTAATACTTCAGGCGGCACTTTTTTATTTAATTTGACATACTGATCAAATTGAGACAAAGCAGAACGCATCAAAACGTCCATTTCTCTTTCATCGAGCGAATCCTCTTCCTCGATAAGTTTCACTTGAGCAGAGAAAAAGGCAGGTGTTGATAAATAATGCAAAATTTTTGCACGCTCACCACCTTCAACTAAAACTTTCACTGTACCATCAGGCAATTTTAACAATTGCAGTATACTTGCCAGCGTGCCAATTTCATGAATTTCATCAAAATCAGGATCATCTGTCTCAGCACTTTTTTGCGCCACTAAAATGATCTTTTTGTCTTTTTGCATAGCGGCATCCAGCGCATTAATTGATCGCTCTCTACCCACAAACAACGGAATAACCATATGTGGATACACCACAACATCCCTCAAAGGCAAAACAGGTACAACTGCCAACTCTTCACTAATGACCTCTGATATTTTCTCTTCTTTTTCCACGGCTAAAAACTCCTGATTGCTACATTATTTTGTGTTCTTAGAAAAAATATAACTACACTACATTTAGTTAAATTAAATTATTTTTCCAAGATAATTGATCTGCATTGAAATAATGCAAAAATTGATGCCGACAAGACATAAGTAGGTGACCACATTATTTTATTGATTCCCACAAACCAATCATTACTAATAAATATAAATAGTTACTGATAATTTAATGGTAGTCACAACTTTGATTTTTTACAGCGAAGATTTAATTATTAATTTTCTGATGAGGCCATTTTTTTATCAGAATTTTCATAGATGATATAAGGATCAGACTCTCCTTCAACAACAGTTTTATCAATCACTATCTTTGAAACATCATCCATTGATGGAAGATCATACATACTATCAAGCAAAATATGCTCCATAATTGTTCTTAGTCCTCTGGCACCCGTTTTTCTTATCATTGCTTTATCCGCAATTGAATCCAACGCATCTTCCCTAAAGTCTAATTCACAATCTTCCATCTCAAACAATTTTTTGTATTGTTTGGTTAATGCATTTTTAGGCTCTACCAGTATTTTTATTAAAGCGTCTTTATCCAGCTCATCCAAGGTCGCGACAATCGGTAATCGTCCAACAAATTCAGGTATTAAACCAAATTTTGTTAAATCTTCTGGCTCTACTTCGGAGAAAATTGTTCCTATATTATCTGTTTCATCTTTTGTTTTTATTTCCGCAGAAAATCCAATTCCACCTTTTTCAGAACGTGCTTTGATAATCCTTTCCAATCCTGAAAATGCTCCACCAACAATAAACAAAATACTGGAAGTATCTACTTGCAAAAACTCTTGCTGTGGATGCTTTCTTCCCCCTTGAGGCGGAACAGATGCAACAGTTCCTTCAATCAACTTTAATAAAGCTTGTTGCACACCTTCGCCAGAAACATCCCTAGTAATTGAAGGATTATCCGATTTCCTAGAAATTTTATCTATTTCATCAATATATACAATGCCCGTTTGCGCTTTTTCAACATCGTAATCACACTTCTGCAAAAGTTTTTGGATAATATTTTCAACATCTTCACCAACATAACCCGCTTCTGTCAGAGTCGTTGCATCAGCCATCGTAAAAGGCACATTCAACAAACGCGCCATGGTTTCTGCAAGCAAAGTTTTACCCGATCCTGTTGGACCGATTAATAGTATATTGCTTTTTGACAATTCAATTTCTGTTTTAACATTGACCGTTGCTTCTAAACGCTTATAGTGATTATAAACAGCCACAGATAATATTTTTTTAGCTTGCTCTTGGCCAATCACATATTCATTCAAAACATGGTGAATCTCTTTAGGCTTAGGTAACTGAGTACCTGATTCAGACAAACCATCTTCAACTTCTTCACTAATAATGTCAGTACACAATTCAACACATTCGTTACAAATAAAGACTGATGGGCCAGCAATTAGCTTCCTAACTTCATGCTGACTTTTACCGCAAAAAGAGCAATACAACAATTTATCATCATCACCATTTTTACCTTGTCCATTACTCATTTTTCAACCTCAAAAAATATAAATACTTTCAAACTTACCAAGAGAAACATAATTTCGGGCAACCACCCTATGGTCATATATATTAAACAATATACTAAATAAAATATATTTACCCAACAATCACTCCGAAACCTCTGCCGCTCTACTATCCAACACCTGATCAATCAAACCATAATTTAATGCCTCTTCAGCACCCATAAAGTTATCTCTATCAGTATCTTGCTGTATTTTTTCCATTGGCTGGACCGTATGCTTTGCCATGATCTTATTCAATCGGTCCCTAACCAGAAGAATTTCTTTCGCATGAATATCAATATCGGTTGCCTGCCCTTGAAAGCCACCCAAAGGCTGGTGAATCATCACTCGAGAATGAGGCAAACAATAACGCTTTTTATCAGCGCCACCAGTTAATAACAACGCCCCCATACTTGCCGCTTGACCAATACACATCGTACTCACGTCAGGCTTGATAAATTGCATGGTATCGTAGATAGCTAAACCAGCTGACACCGAGCCTCCAGGAGAATTAATATATAAATGAATATCCTTATCTGGGTTTTCTGACTCCAGAAATAGCAATTGAGCAACAATTACATTCGCCATGTGATCTTCTACTTGACCGACCAGAAAAATCACCCTCTCTTTAAGCAGTCGAGAATAAATATCGTAAGATCTTTCTCCTCGCGATGTTTGCTCAACCACCACAGGAACTAAACCTAGACCTTGAGCCTCTAACACACCATTTTTCATATTTTATCCCAAACCTTAAACACTATTTTTATTTACCAAATTATGAAAAATTATTACGAGCTTGATCAATAATTTCATCAAAAGACAATGACTTTTCACTACTATCTGATTTTTCAACAACCCAATCAATAATCTGCTCTTCTAAAACAAAAGACTCAATGCCTGCCAATCGTTCTTTGTCATTATAGTACCAATCCACCATTTCGGCTGGATTTTCATAACTTTCAGAGTATTTTTCAATGGTCTCTTTAACTCGATCTGAGTCGACTTTCAATTCACTCATCTTCATTAATTCAGACATAATAAAACCAAGTGCAATTTGTTTTTTTGCTTTTTCTGTAAACATATCATCTGGCAATGACATATTGTTTTGTTGAAATGAAGCAGGCGCTTTACTTAACGCATCTTTTTTTAATCGCTGAATTTCATCGCCCACAAAGGCTTTAGGCACATCAATTTTATTATTTTCATACAAACCATCAATGACCTGAGTTTTAACATAATTCTTTTTAGCTTGCTCCAACTCTCTTTGCATATTTGATTTAATTTCTGTATCAAGATCATCTCTCAAACCTGATTCCACACCAAATTCTTTTACAAAAGCCTCATCAATTTCTGGCAAGACAGGCTCCTCAATCAATTGAACCTTAACATCAAATTCCACATCCTTTCCTGCCAAGTCTTTTGCATGATAGCCTTCAGGAAATTTTAATTTTAAACATCTATCTTCTTCGGGTTTAGCTCCCAACAAACCAGTCTCAAATCCTTCTATCATAGATTTTGAACCTAATACCAAAGGCACGCCATCACCCGAACCACCTTCAAAAGCTTCTCCATCCATACGACCTATAAAATCTATCTTGAGACGGTCTTCTTCTTTTGCTTCACGATCGACTTCATTCCATGTTGTTTTTTGCTTTTGCAAAGTATTAATCATACCAGACAAGTCTTCATCAGTAATTTCAACAATAGGAATATTGATTTTTGCTTGGCTCAAGTCATTGACAGAAACTTCTGGATAAACTTCAAAAACAGCATTAAAACCATATTCTTTGCCTTCACCAAAAGGTTCAATCTTGGGTTCAGCGACCAATTTCAAATCTTCTTGCTGAACAGCTTCCATAAAACTGGACTTAATAACTTCCCCCAGAACTTCCTGCTTAATAGCGCCACCGTATCTTTGTTTAACAAGCCTCATTGGCACTTTTCCTGGCCTGAAACCATCTATTTTTACTTCATTAGAATAAGACTTTAATCTCTTTTCAACTTCTTGACTGATTTTTTCATCAGCAAGATGTACCGTCATTTTTCGTTCCAATCCATCTAAAGTCTCTACTGATACCTGCATACTACCTTCCTTACAAAAATATGATATTAAATTTAAAGCATTTCCAATACTGATTCTACCCTACTCTTCTAAAGCAAATGAACATTACATTTAGATTTCACCCATGCAACAAATATTGAAAAAATTCAAAATTCACACAACAAATATTCATCAATTTTTAGAGATGTAAATGACAAATAATCACTAAAACATGAATACAATGACATAAGAGTATAAATCAGTCTATTTAATGGGCTTCTCGGACAGCCTCCTAGAAGCTTGTCCGAAAACGCATCTTTCATCCAAAACTGCGTTAAAATTTGGCTCAAAATACTCATTTACACCCGTAAACTGCGATTTTTCGCCAAATTTTGCCTTGTTCTGAATAAAATCTGCATTCTCGGACAAGCTCCTAGACAAGGGAGAATTATTCTGAAATATATTGGTGCGAAAGGAGAGACTTGAACTCTCACGGGTTACCCCACTGGTACCTAAAACCAGCGCGTCTACCAATTCCGCCACTCTCGCAATACCTAATATATAGATTGACACTTGAGCCATACACGCTCAATAATATTTCCGTGTAGTATAAATGCTAGAACAAAATCAAACAATCTATTTTCACAGAAAAAAGTAATTTATATCAAAAAAACACAAAAACTCACTATTTTTTATATTCTTTTAAGTTTTGAATTGAATCTAAGCCAACTTTTAAGCATAATACGCAAATCAGTTATATTTGTGCCGGGGTGGTGAAACTGGTAGACACGCCAGATTCAAAATCTGGTGGAGGCAACTCCGTGTCGGTTCGATTCCGACCCTCGGTACCATACCTAGATCAAAATAATCATACCAAGTTTTTCCTTTTTCTCTCCTCACACGAAAAAATATTTGCAATCAACAAATATTTAGCCTATGTTTATAGATGCGTAAATTTTTTTTAAACAATTTAAACAATATCGCATAGGAGAGAAAACCATGGAAATCAACAATAACGTCAGCAATACTCAAATCCTCAATCAGGCTAGACAGCCTAACGTCGAACAAAATCTACAACTTGAACGAGAAGAACAACGCAATCAGGAAAGGATCGAGACACAAAGAGAAGATCAAACATCTGTTCGTGAAGTTCCGAAAGAAAAAGTTCTGGAATCATCTTTTAATGTCACCAATACAGGTGAAGCCCAAGAGCTCGCCAAAACCATTCGAAAGACATTTGAAGAACAAGCCGAAAGATCACTGCAAGCCCATGCTGATGTCAGCAACCAGCAAACTGCAAATATTCTAGGCATTGAAACACTATAACTTCATTGCAAATATTTAAGAATGCAAGTTTGGAACTTGACAACATGGATGTCGAGTGCTTTTTTATACCCATTCAAAACACTAGATGAAATACATTAAATATTAAAACAGTTCACCGAATGCGACTCATTCAACCTTGTCAACCCTGGGTAAGACGAAAAACACTCTGCCTTTGCTTGCTTACACCTAGGATGAAAATAACACCCACCCGGAGGATTAATCGGAGAAGGAACATCATCTTCAAGAAAATTTAAGTCTTTATCACCATCAGATACATCCAATGCCGCAGACAATAACGCCTTTGTATAGGGATGCCTAGGGAAATCGAGCACTTCAGCAATTGAACCACTTTCCACAACCCGCCCCAAATACATCACCAATATTTCATCCGCCAGATAACTAACAACTGAAATATTATGCGTAATAAACAAGAAACTCAAGGCCAACTCACGCTGCAAGCTTTTCAATAAATTCAATACTTGCGCCTGAACTGATACGTCCAAAGCACTAGTCGGCTCATCACAAATCAACACACGAGGCTTAACCGCCAATGCCCTTGCAATTGAAATACGTTGTCGTTGACCACCTGAAAACTCATGTGGATAACGATTCAGCACATCTCCATCTAAACCAACCTGACTCAACAACGAAAGAATATGATCAAAACGTTTTTTTTCATCATTTTCAACCTTTAAAGCAACCATACCTTCTTCAATAATTTCCCCGATACGCTTTCTTGGATTCATTGATGAAAACGGGTCTTGAAAAATCATTTGTACTGCCGCTCGATAATCTGACATTTGAATTGAGGTCAAACAATCCAGCTTATTATCAGCATAAGTAATTGACCCACTAGTCAATTCCAGCAACTGCACCAAACTTTTTGCAATGGTTGTTTTCCCACATCCTGACTCACCCACTACCGCAAGTGTTTTACCTGGCTGCAAAACAAAAGACACATCATCAACAGCTCGCACATACCCCACTGTTTTTTTCAATAAACCCGCTTGCACTGGAAAAAAAACGGTTAAATTATTAACTTCAAGTAACGCACCTTCCTTAGACAAAGATGATTCGGCAGTTATTTTATTTTCCTTACTCTCTTTTGAACACACCAATTCAACTTTTGGTAAACTGTACAAATGACACTTGACACAACTGGTTTTATCAAAAAAATGCCAATCAACCCGATGATTAAAGCACTGCTTAAGCACTGAATCACAACGATCAATAAAACGACACCCTGGAAATTTTTTATTTAATTTCGGAACAACACCAGAAATCACCTCAAGATTTTCACCTCTTTTTTCCCACGAAGGCAAAGAGGAAAATAGTTTTTTACTGTAAGGATGCTTAGGCTGATTAAAAAAGTCAGCACTACTGGCTTCTTCAACAATTTCACCAGCATACATCACAGCCACTCGATCAGCCACTTTAGAAACCACACCTAAATCATGAGTAATTAGCAATATACTCATGTTATTTTCCTGTTGAATGGTTTTTAATAAAGATAAAACTTGAGCTTGGATCGTCACATCAAGAGCCGTTGTTGGCTCATCAGCTATCAACAAATCTGGCTCACAAGCCAATGCAATAGCAATCATGACTCTTTGTTTCATACCACCTGACAACTGATGAGGGTACTCATTTATTCGATTTCCTGGATCAGGCAAACCGACTGATTTCAATAATTCAACCACTCTTTCAACACATTTTGAACCTGACAGATTTAAGTGAAAACGCAACGATTCAGCAATTTGATCACCAATAGTTAACACAGGATTAAGAGAAGTCATAGGCTCTTGAAAAATCATGGCAACTTGTCGCCCACGAACCTGGCGCATATTTTTTTCTGGCAACGCTAAGACATCCCTGCCATTAATAAATATTTCACCCTCATCAATACCACCCACTAACTCTGGAACCAAACGCATAACTGATAATGCTGTCATAGATTTGCCACAACCAGACTCACCCAACAAAGCAACCGTCTCACCTGATTTAATAGAGAGACTGACATTATCCACTACCACAAAGTCATTTGATTTTGAGCGAATACGGGTACTCAGTTTTTTTATTTGCAATATGTTCTCAGGCATTATTAAGCCTCGGATCAAATGCATCCCTGACCACATCCGAAAATAAGTTAGCCGTCAGCACCAGAGTAAACATAAAAATAAAGGCAGCCATTAATGACCACCAGACAACTGGCTCTCTCGCCATTTCCAATCTAGCACTATTGATCATATTCCCCCAGGAATTCATGGCAGGATCAACCCCCACATTGACATAAGACAAAACAGCTTCCGCCAAAATCAAGATACTAAAATCCAATGCCACATAAATCACCACGATGTGCATCACATTCGGCACTATGTGACGCCACATAATAGCCAGATGACTCACCCCATAGGTTTGAGCCGCCTGCACATAATCCAATTCTCTTAATTTTAAAGTTTCACCTCTCAACAACCGACACAATCCTGTCCAACTGGTAATTCCAAGAATAATACATAAAAATAACAATCTTAAATCAGCCCTTTCTTCGGTTGAAATTGGGACGGGATAATTATCCAGATGCACCACCACCATCAGCACGGCAGCAGCAATCAACAATACGCTGGGAATAGAGTTTAACGTGGTATAAATATATTGAATAACATCATCTACCCAGCCACGATAATATCCAGCCATCACCCCCAAAGCAATGGCAAATGGCAACATCACCAACGTTGACAATGTACCAATCAACAAACCTGTTCTGATACTTTTTAATGATAAAAAATA
>JABHHM010000016.1 GCA_018671575.1 Methylococcales bacterium
AAAAAGCAAAAAGAAAAATGGCTTTTATTTTGAAGCAACAAGGTAGTAGCAGTCGAAAAATAGAGCCAATAAAAATCATTGTTCAAAAAACACAAAAAAAAATCATTAAAAAAAAGAAAATCAGAAAAAATGGTAAAGCTGTTTTAACAATTAACACGTCTCCATCTTCCGCAAAAATCAGAATACTTAATATCGGCCCTAGATATTCTAAAGGTTTGGAATTGAAGCCAGGTCGTTATCATGTTGATGTGTCAAAAAGTGGTTATAAGAGTATTCGAAAATGGGTGGTTTTAGGAAAAGAAGACAAGACTATCTCGATTGCGCTGAAAAAATAGTCATTAGGCAACACGCAATAAATAAACACTACGATATAATTGGCAAAGCTATTGATTTATTCATGGAGTAATAATGAAAGTTGAATCGGTCTGGTTTAAAGATGCACTATTAATTCCTCGATGGCCAAGATTAAGTAATAAAAAAATAAAAAAAGAACTTGATTACGAAAAAAAAGAACTGATTAAGTTACTTAAAAAGCATCGTTTTATCTCTTTTTCAAATTTTTCTACCATTTATTATGATAACGAACTGGCTTGTTTGTGGTTGCTGTATGGTTTTAAAGCAGATGCCACGGATATGTTTCGTTACGTCAGTAAATTAAAGCTGAAATCGTTTCATCATTGGGAAATTCCCAGTTTGGAAATGGTTAATACAATCAGCAAGGAAACTCTGTTTGTTAATCATCCTAAATTGAAAGATGGAGTAATCTATTCTTCAACGCCAAATGATGATAATACGGGATACCGAACTGCTTTTTTAGGCAAAGATAAAGAAGGTGTTGCCGATTCGTTACAGACCATTATTCCTATTCATAAAATTGCCCAAAGAAATTTATTTGAGTTTATTATTGCTAACTCGTTGATTCCAAATAATGTCGATGGCGTTGATGAAAAATTAAACAAAGTTTACGCCTTACTTCAAGCCGTACCTTCTGATGGCCGAAAATTACCAGCACTTTCAACCAAAGAACTAAAAAATAGTTTGCTCAATGGTGATCACATCAGGGCTAATCTGCCTAAATTAGAATCCTCTATTTTAACGGACATGGCAAAAGGTTTGTGGGAGTTGTATCAGCCCAAAGAACCCGTTGGAAAAGGCTGGATAAAAGTTGATTTGGATGAACCCTGGGAAGCGAGAAATCCAGAATTGGATATCAATAGTGGTGCGGTTGGTATTGATTTTGGCACCAGTTCCACGGTGGTGGCAGTTAGAAATCAAGGTAAAATATCATTGTTAAGAGTTGGTATGAGTGATTTTTTTAAAAAGCCACAAGCTTCCGACTATGAAAATCCAACCGTGCTGGAATTTGTTAATTTACCCAATTTATTATCTGTTTGGCAGTCAGATAACTATCGACCACTAACCAAGTGGGAAGATTTTCATTTCTCACATGAGGCTTTGAACAGGTTTAGGGAAAATGAGGCAAATCAAGATATTGTTTCAAGTATTTTGACAGATATTAAACAATGTTTAACACAAATATCTGAAAAAAATCCACTGCGTATTATTGATCAAATGACTCAAACAGAAATGGATATACCCTCCATTGAAACAGTGATGCCACAATCAGGTCAACCGTTGACAGTGTCTGAGTTTGCCAGTTTTGATCCCATAGAATTATATGCCTATTATCTGGGGCTTTATATCAATACTCGGACCAATGGTTTGTTTCTTGATTATTATATGACCTTTCCTGTGACGTATGCTCAGGAGATTAAAGATAAAATTCGGGCATCATTTGCTCGTGGATTGCAACGTAGTTTGCCTGTTGCTTTAGTTTCAAGCCCTCATTTTTCTGATTTTTCAGTGACGGAAGAAGCCTCTGAGCCTGCAGCTTATGCGGCCTGTGCTTTAGATGAGTTGTCTATTAAACCCACTAAAAAAGGAGTGGCTTTTGCTGTTTTTGACTTTGGTGGTGGCACGACAGATTTTGATTTCGGTATTTTTCGTTTGCCTTCAGAACAAGAGGTTGAGGAAGGTTATGAAAAAATCATACAAAATATTGGAGCCAGTGGTGCGACTAATTTGGGGGGTGAAAACCTGATTGCCAATCTGGTTTATTTGGTTTTTAGACAAAATTTAGATTTATGTAGAGAGCATCGAATTCCATTTATATGTCCCTTGGGTGGTGAATTATTTCCTGGACATGAGCCTTTAGTTGATAATACTTATATGGCTCAAACCAATAGCACGCTGTTGATGTCCAAAGTTCGTTCAATCTGGGAGAATTTTAAATGGGAAGTGGAGCGCGATGATGTTTCTGGTTCAAAAGGTAAAAAACAACGCAGACAATCAGACGTCATTGGTGATGTGCTTCATCAAGTTATTCAGGATCCAAATTTTAACATAGACCCAAATGTTCAGAGTTGTTTGACAGGAGAGCAGGTCCAAAGTTTATCCATTGAATTTTTGAATAGAGATAAAGAAAAAGTTAATATTTCTTTTAATATCGATATCAATCCTCTGAATCACTATTTGGTAAAAAGGGTTGGGCAAGGTGTCTATCGTTTTTTTGTGGCAATGAAAAAAGCGTTTAATGATTATCAGATTTCATCGGATGATGTTCATGTCTTATTGGCTGGTAATTCATGTCATTCAATTTTAGTGCAGTCAGTCTTTGTGACTTTGCTACAAGATAAAATGATGGG
Source organism: Methylococcales bacterium (assembly GCA_018671575.1). Taxonomy (GTDB): domain Bacteria; phylum Pseudomonadota; class Gammaproteobacteria; order JABHGC01; family JABHGC01; genus JABHHM01. The sequence continues at coordinate 2,706 of JABHHM010000016.1, forward strand.
TTGGAAAAAGCCTGTGGGTGGTCATCATGCTTCTGATAATTCTGTCATATCTGGGTTGTCTAAAAATATTATGCCAGCGACCTATATTGTACATCGGCCGCCTAAAAATGATGAGACAGATCTCTATAAACCATCGGCTAAAACAGGTGTTGCAATCGGCTTGTTAAAATTAATTCCTGGTGAAACCATGTTTGCAACAGGTTTTCATAATCAGTCAGATGTTACCTGTTTTCGATATTATGTGGGTGGATTAAAGAAAAACTATTTTGTACCAAAAATTTTGCAAAATGGCAGTTATCATCAGTGGATTGAATTAGGAAAGCCGATTCGAGGTGTCTTTATTGTTTATTTTTCAGACTCTCCCAATGCATTGTTAGGAGAATTGTTGAGAGGTGAAAAGGAATTGCAGGAAATTAAAATTAGATTGCCTTCGAGCTGTGCCAGCAATTTAAATGCATTTGCTCGAATTACAGGGCCTGAGGTTATTGATGTGTTTTTTGCAGAATCCATAGAGCAAATGCAAGACCACCCTGAAAAAATTGCTCATAGTGTTGAAATTTATTTTGGATGATTGAGAGTTAACATGGCAAATCAGCAAGCAACAGGTATTAAGCGTCTTATTAATGCTTTTCGATATTCAATAAAAGGTTTTAAAGCGGCCTGGCAAAATGAAGAGGCTTTTAGGCAAGAGTGCGTGGCTGCTTTGGTGATGCTTCCTGCTGCGATTTGGTTAGGGCAAACGGTTGAGCAGCAAGCCTTGCTGATATTGTCTTTTTTGTTGATACCTCTTACCGAACTGATGAATTCAGCAGTAGAGGCCATTGTTGATAGGGTTGGTACAGAACATCATGAATTGTCTGGTAGAGCAAAAGATGTGGCATCTGCTGCGGTGATGTTGAGTATGATGATGGTTTGTGTGGTTTGGGGGTTGATTATTGCGGATCAATTTTTCCATTGATAAAATCTATAGACAGAATAACAAGGCAAAAAAAAGCCCATCACTTAGGAGGGCTATTATGTCATATGCTATGCAAGTCTTAACGACCCATCTCCAAATTTCTTTAACAAAAAATAATAAAAAATTTTAACATTCAGATAATCCGTCAATACATTATGTCTAGGAGGCTGTCCGAAAATGTAGGTTTTCGTCAAAACAAGGCAAAATTTGGCGAAAAAGCACAGTTTACTGGTGTAAATGAGCATTTTGAGCCGAATTTTAACGTAGTTCTGGCGGAAAG
>JABHHM010000015.1 GCA_018671575.1 Methylococcales bacterium
CCATGAACAAGGTTGCTCCTTGTTGTTCTGCCAAATGAGTCAAAGGCTGAATCAATTCATTACCAATCACTAATGGATGTCTTTTACCTGCATAACTTTGCACAGAAGGTCGAGGATGATCGGTTGGCAAATTTAATATGGATAGATTGGCCAAATGACGTCGCCAATAATCCGTTTGTGACTGTAAACGGTCTCCTGACAACCATTGTTTTTGCCAAACTGCAAAATCAGCATATTGAATCGGTAAATCAACCAGAGTGGATTCCGTTTGATTCACATAGGCTTCATAAAAATGTAAAAACTCATGAATGATGATGCCAATAGACCAACCATCAGAAACAATGTGGTGCATATTCATCATCAATACAGAATGATTTTCATTCAGCTGAATACAACTTCCCCTCAGCAATGGACCATTGGTTAAATCAAAACGATAGAGTGCTTCATCTCGCAATAAAAGCTCTTCTATTTCTTGTTGATCAATTGCTTCTAAGGTTGTTAAATCATGATGGATAAATTTCTGTGGCTGAGGAGGTGAAAAACGTTGTCGAGGTTCACCATTAATTGCCACAAAGGTGGTTCTTAATACTTCATGACGGGTCATGATTTCAGTTAAGGCAAAATCCAATGCCGAGTGATCTATTTCATTGGTGATTCTTGCAGTCATCAACAAATTATAGATAGGGTTGCCTGGCACCCACTGATCAATGAACCATAAGCGTTCTTGAGCAAATGACAATTGAATCGACTGATCGCGAGAGACTCGTTTAATATCAGGAATATTGGTATGTAATGACTGGTGTATTTTTGTGCTTAATTGATGAATAGTTGGCGCTTCAAAAAAGGCACGTAATGACAATTCAATCTCAAAATTCTGTCGAACACGAGTCACCAATCGGGTTGCTTCCAGAGAGCTACCGCCCGCCTCCATAAAATTATCATGAATCCCGATTTTTTCAATATTCAACAATTGTTCACAGACTTCTACCAACCATTGTTCCGTTGAATTCCCTGCGGCAACATATTGATTGGTTTGATTTTGCCCATCAATTTGTGGCTCAGGCAGACGATTTCTATCAACTTTACCATTGGCTGTTAAGGGAATTTCAGCAATTTCAAGGATGTGTTTGGGAATCATGTATTCAGGCAATTGTTGTTTTAACCAATCCCTCAACTCTGTCATCTGCAAAGCATCATTGACAATAACATAAGCCACCAATTGCTTACCCGACACTGAATTCCAAACATTTGCCAATGCTTGATTAATCACTGGATATTGTAATAAAATATTTTCAATTTCACCCAGTTCAATACGATAACCCTGAATCTTCACCTGATTATCTTCACGACCTAAAAATTCGATATTACCATCGGCCAAATAACGTCCCATATCTCCTGTACGATATAAAGCTTCACCCGTTATAGGATGATTAAAGAAACTGGCTTGAGTTTTTTCATCATCTTTCCAGTAACCTTTTGCCAAACCCACACCTGCAATGTACAAATCACCAGTCACCCATTGTGGACAATGTTGTAAAGCCTGATTGAAAACATAAAACTGTTGATTTGCCAATGGCTTACCGTAAGGGATACTGTTCCAGTGATATTCAACCGAGTCAATCGGATAAATAATTGACCAAATAGATGCTTCCGTTGCTCCACCCAAACTCATCAATTGCAACGATGGATTTAGTTTTTTGATTTGCCCAGGTAAATCAAGCGGAATCCAGTCACCACTCAGCAAGACCAAACGTAATGATGATAAGTTTGGTTGATTTTTATCACTGTCATTTAATTGATAATCCGTTAGCATCCGCATCAATGCGGGAACGGTATTCCAAATGCTAACTTGATGTTTTTCAATGAGTTCAACCCAATACGCAGGTTCGCGTTCCTGTTCGTAATTGGGTATCACTAAAGCGGCACCTGCATTCAGGGAACCAAATACATCATACACCGACAAATCAAAATTCAGGTTTGAAATGGCAATGATTCGATCATTAGAATTCACTCCAAATCGCTGATTGATGTCAACAATGGTATTTAATGCGCCACGATGATCAATCATGACACCTTTAGGTAATCCTGTTGAACCTGATGTAAATATGATGTAAGCCAAATGTTCCGCATCAATAAATTTTATTTTTTCG
>JABHHM010000144.1 GCA_018671575.1 Methylococcales bacterium
GTTATCATAAGCAGCTTGTACTTTCACTGCTATACTGCCTCTTTTATTTGGTATAAGTTGCGTTTCTAATTTCTCTCCAGTAACAATTTTATTGCCCATTTCTTCTGTTTCTTTGTCATGACATTCAGTACAGCGGTCGCCTGCTTTAAATGGACGCTTGCCGCCATGTTCGCTGCCTTTAAAAATCCATTCCATTGATGATTGTCCAGGATAAAAAATTGTGATTTCTCGCTCACTAATGTTAGACCAATCAACATTAAAGCTTGTCGCATCTTTTATTATTGGTTTGTCATTATTACTACCACCATTTTTACACTTATCACTGCAGTTTGCAGGCACTTCTTTAATGACTGTTTTGGTAATTATTTTAACTTTTGGCTTGGGAGGGTTATTAGATAAGTCTAGTAATTTTTGTTGTTTTTTATTAATGGGAGGTCTTAATGTTGCTTCTGGTTTTGCAAGTTCAGGATTAGGGGTAGAAAGTTTTTCAAGTTCTTCTTCATCTAACTGTTGATGTACGCTGCTATGAGCAATTCCCTTATGACAATCTATACAAGTGCTTCCATTTTTTAATGCATTTGTATGTTGTTTGCGAGCTCTTGGCTTTTGGTAGGCACTTGCCATTGATTCAAAGTCATGGCAATTTCTACATTCTCGAGAGTTATTTTCTTTCATGCGTCGCCATTCATTTTGAGCCAGCTCTAAACGTTTGGCATTAAATTTTTCTTTGGTATCAACCGTTCCGAGTATTTTGTGATAAAGCTCATTGGACGCTTGAATTTTTCGTTTAATTTTATAAATCCATTCTTTGGGTACATGGCAATCAGGACAAGTTGCTCTAACACCTGATCTGTTGGCATAATGAATAGTTTTCTTGTATTCTTCGTAGACATTGTTTTTCATTTCATGGCACGAGATACAAAACTTTTCAGTATTGGTCATTTCCATTGCGGTATTAAAACCACCCCAAAAAATGATGCCAAGGGCAATGAAAAATAGTGCCACACCAATAGTGGCGCCTTTACAGATTTTGCGTTTGAAAAATTCTTGAAAATTAATCATAAAACCATGCCTTGAATTCCGTATATAAATTTGGAAAAAATTTTAAACCAATAAAAACCAAGATAAGGAATAAGCACGAAATCACTTCCCTTTCTTGGTTTTATATTTATTTTAAATTCAAATGATCTGATTGAATAAAAGCGTAGGAATGGTCTCGCTATTCTGAGCTTTTATGATTGAAGATTTAGATGAGATTTATCGAATCTTATGTATCAGCCATTTGAAGGTGAAGTGGAGATGGAGTTAAGAACGGGAAGTTATTTCGTGCCCGTTCCTAAATCTACTTTCCAAATTTAAAGTTATAACTTATGTGTTCTCACAATCTAAGTTTTGTGATGTACACGGTTATAAACATTAAATTTACCCGTTGGTGTAGTTAAACCTTTAATGCGTTTAATCTCTTTAAGAGTCTTAGCATCATAGATTACAATTTCACCTGTTGGGTTTTTGTTATCAGAACGATTCCAGACAGAAACCCAAACTTCAGTTCCACCTTTGTTAAACTCTATATGCAATGCTGCTTTACCCTTTTCCCGTGTTACTCGGATGGTTTTAACAATTTCGCGAGTTTTCTTGTTGATAACTTGTACGCTTTGTTGAACTTCTGGTTCTGGGTGTTTTAATTGATCGGCCCAAACATAATCGGAGTTTTCATGAGTACGAATGAATACACCCGCACCATCTGTTTCAACGGTATAACATAACTTCCATGCGTGCTTAGGATGACCTGCAGGATCATTGCCCCAAACTGAAATTTCACCTATACCAAGATGGGTTGTTCCGCCAACAGGTCCACATTTAGGATCATTCCAGTTAGCTCCAGGACCTGGATGTGGTAATTTAGCTACGTTAATTAATGCCTCTAAGCTACCGCCATTATTGGTATCAATAACAACCATTTTATTTGATGCATTAGCAGCAATTTGGAAATAACGACCTGTTGGATCGTAAAAGCCATCATGCAAGAACTTAGCCGTATTAATTTGGGTAATATCAAGTGCATCTAAGTTAGTATAATCAACCTGCCACATTTGACCTAATTCTTTAGCAGATACTAAAAATGATGAGTTGTTAGGATTAGTGTAAATAGCTGCAACACGAGATTCCTCAACGTAATCGCCGTCAACATTGACACCACGAGTAGATACTACTTTTATAGGCTTCATGGTTTTTGCATCAGTAATTACAAAATGGGGAGGCCAGTAACCACCAGCAATAACGTATTTGCCGTCACCAGAAACTGCGACATCACGTGCGTCATAAGCAATTTGGGTTTCTGCTACTAACATTTTGTCAGGAGTTTGCCATAAATCAAATTTATTTAATTTACCATCACGCCCAATCGTATACCAAAAACGACCTAAAGCATCAGTAGGTTTATCAATGTTATGATGTTCCATACCTTTGATTACGTGTACCGCATAACCAGCATCTAAGTGAGCAATAATTTCATGTTTATCACCATCAATAATTGCAATTTTACCTGCATCACGTTCAATAACGATAAAGAAATTTTGCCAGTTACGATTATGCATTGGTTTAGTCGGATAGTTTTTAGGATCAATATAAACTTTAGTCCGTGACTGCATTAACTCTAGTGACATTTCTGGCGGTACAGGAGGCGTTAATTGAATATAGGTTGCCATAATTTTAATTTCGTCTTTGGTAAAGATATCATTAAAATTATTCATTCCACCTTCTGTTCCATAAGTCAAAATCTTTTCTAGACGTTTTTGACCTAGTTTTATAGTGTTTTTGGGTTCAAGACTTTTACCTGTTGCCCCTTTTCTTAAAACACCATGACAACCTGCACAACGTTGGAAGTAAAGTGTTTTGGCTTTTTCAAAATCAGCTTCCGAAAGTGATAGAGCGCCTTTGTTTTTGTTTCCCGCAGTAACAGACATTGTCATACTTAATGCCCCCGCTACAAGCATACTGTGGATGGTTTTACGCATCATCGGTTTCATTCTTATATTCTCCTTCCAATTTTAGTATTATTTATTAATTTACTGCTTATTTTCTCTGTGTATTTGCCCCGATTTATTACCTGTGTGAGTATGACCCAATGTTTTGCTGTTTTCCTTGATCTATGTCAATTGAAATGCAACCAGTTAAATATTTTTTTACAACAGTATTTGTTGTATTATGTATTTAAAGTATCACAGGAAACAATTTATGCAAAAAAACAGTCAAAATAACCATTCAGTAGAGCAAATAAAAAAAACATCTAATATAACGATGGCGTCTTTATTGAACTTAACTTTTTTGCCTGTCATTGCTTTTATTTGGTTATTGTTTGAGTTTAAAAAGTCTACAGATAAAAAATTGCCAAAATATTATGCTGCCTTTAATTTAAAATTTAATATGATGGTCGCTTTTTCTTTGGGGGCTGGCAGTCTAATTATGATTTATTTGGGCGGTTTAAATACCGCATGGACTTGGGTTTATGTGATTGCCTATTTTATCCTGGTGCATTCAATTTTCATTATTATTGTCGTTTGTGCGATGACGAGAGCGTGGTCTGGATTAATGGTACGGAGTTAATTCAATGAATAAGCTTGAATGGGTAGATGGAATGAGTGTGGGTGTTGAGTCAATTGATAATGACCACAAGAAACTTTTGTCTTTAATTTCCCGACTATCAAATGCCATTGAAGCTGAAAAAACCAATGATATTTTAGAGTCTATTTTTAATGAACTGGCAGATTATGTCGGTATTCATTTTTCTCGAGAAGAAAAATTAATGAGGGATTGTCATTATATCGGTTATGACGATCATGTTGAGCAACATCGACAGTTTGCAGAAAAAGTACCTGATTTAAGGCGTCACTTACTACAATCCAAATCAACAGAAACAGCCCTTGAGGTTTATTTTTTTCTATATCAATGGTTGATACATCATATCCTAGAAGATGATATGTCATATGCACAATCTGTTTACGATAGTGGCCTGGCTGATGGCGGAATTGCTAAGCCTGGTTTGTTGAGTAGATTGACGGGATTTATTACCCAGAGGTTACGTTTAGGACAAAGGATTTTATTGATTGGCCTGTTGCCTTTGTTGGCCTTGTCCTGGCTTGTTTTGTCAGATAAATACCAACAATACCAGTCCATTGATACACTTTTACAGTTGTCTGAAATTGTTCTGCCTGTTAATCAGGTTGTGCATAATCTACAAATTGAGCGTGGCTTGTCTTTTGGTTTTGTCAGTTCAGACTATAAGCGTTTTTATGATGAGCTTAATCAACAAAAGAAAATGACGGATGTGTCAATCACTGCTTTTTTACCCTTTCTACAAGCTATTAATTCTAAAGAAAAAAGCAAGTCTTTGGCAAAAAATAATAGGGCCATTCAGAATTTTGAGCAATTAATTAAACAGTTTAAACAACTCAAATTATTTCGCCAAAAAGTACAAAATAAAACAAAAAATGTCAGTCATATTTTTGATTTTTATACTCTTCAGATAACCCGTATCCTTAATGTTTCAAATCAAATGATGCAACAAGATGTCGGCCATTCAATGTCTCGACAAATTATGTTGTTAAATATAATGATTCAACTCAAAGAAAAATTAGGACAAGAAAGAGCTTTTGGGGTTAAGGCTATTGAAAATAGGCAGTTTTCTACGGATGATTTCCGCTTTTTTAATGAGTTGATTGCTCAACAAAAACTATTCATAACCAATTATAAGCAATTAGCCACATTACAACAGAATGAAATTATACAAAACTTTGTTAAAACAAAAATCAATAAGCGCCTTAAAAAAGTCGAAACCCAGTTTATTACTGCTGTAGAGTCAAACAAGCTGTCTCAACTTAATAGTCAGCAATGGTTTGATATCACTACGGCAAATATTGAGCAATTAAAAATTATTACGGATCAGCTGGCTCTTAATATACAGAATCAGGCAAGATTAGCTGCCGATAAAATAATAATTCAGTTTGTAATGATTTTTTCACTATTAATTTTGACTCTACTTTTATCGGTGTTTTTATCCTGGTTACTGACCCGTAGTATTCTATTGCCTGTACACCAAATTACTGAAGCAATGGTGTCCTTAACACAAGGCAATAAAGGCATTCGTTTTACGCAAAATTTTGGCCATGATGAACTAGGAGAAATGGTTAATGCTTATGAAAAAACCAGGCGAGCTTTGCTTTGCTTTGATGTGGCATCAGCCCTGTCTTTTCGTCGTTTAGATATTAATTTATCCAATGAAGCCCGTGAAAAACAGGTTTATGAAGAATTGGCTTCCATGGATCCGTTAACCAATACCTATAATCGACGTAAATTTGATGAATATATTGAAAAAGAATTTAATCGGTCCAGTCGATATAAAAGCCAGTTCTCTTTACTGATGCTTGATATTGATTTTTTCAAAAAAGTTAATGATAACTACGGTCATCAGGTTGGTGATAGCGTATTACAACAATTTTCTAAAACCTGTCAGAAAATTGTTCGAGATACTGATATCATGGCGCGTGTCGGTGGTGAAGAATTTATTATTATTATGCCAGAAACCAATGTTTATAAAGCCAATAATATGGCAGAAAGAATACGTAAAGCCATCAGCACTTTATCAATTGGTATAGATAAAACAGTAATAAAAATTACTGTTAGTATTGGTGTGACGGCATGGAATGACGCTAAATTTAAAAGAGTAGAAGACTTGCTGGAGACTGTCGATAAAGCGCTTTATCAGGCAAAGGAAAATGGTAGAAATCGAGTGGTTGTTTTATAAGGACGGTTCAACCATAGACATTATCATCAATATATTGGAGATTTAATCAAGATGAAAAAACTTTTTTTAATGACTTTAGGTTTTATTTTTTTAGGGTGTTCTCACCAGGTTATGGCTGAAAAATTTCAGTTGTCTGATGAATGTGCGCCGACAGTGATGAACATGATTAAATGTCAAGTTGCCGAAGATGTTTCGTCAGATGATGCTATTGCCTCAATGCAATTGCGAGCAAATATACTGAACTTTAAATTGGTTGGGCACTTGCCATTGTCCAAGCAAGTAAAAGTGATGGGAGGCAAGTCTGAACGTATGGAAATATTTCAGTTTTGTGATGCCTTAATTGCCGTTGAAATGGTGAAATATAACATGGCTTTTTCAGGTTATTTGCCTTGCCGAATTACACTGGTTGAAGAAAAAGGACGAACTTATCTGATCACTTTAAATATGGACAAAATGCTTGGAGAAGCAGGGTTACCAAAAGAGCTGGTATCATTGGGTGTGCAAGTCCGTAATAATATATATTCCATTATTACAGCAGGAACAGAAGGAGATTTATAGCGTGCAAATGTGATATGCCTCTCATTTTAGAACAAAACAGCTGATTTGAATTGGTTATATTTGTAAATGTATCCTTTAATTAAAATAATGATTAATTAATGGAGGCAAAATAATGGAAAGACGAGTTAACCCTCGCTGTTTAGCGACTCTTGAGTATGTACTTCATATTGATAATGTTGATTATCATGGAATGACTTCAAACATCAGTTTGGGTGGTGGTTTTTTATCAACCTCAGATGGTAAAATAAGAGACCAAAATCCATCGGGAAAAAATGGCACCATCATTCTAAAAGCTCCTGCTGGTGATCTTAGTTTACAATGTTCAGTTGCTTATGCAGGTGTTCATGGAATGGGAGTTCAATTTGATGAAGTTTCTGATGAAGAGTTGTTGAAAATTCAAGAAATAATTGAAATGAATTAGTTTAAAGCAGTACCCAACGAATCAATGACTGATCTTATTTTCAGCTAAATTATTTTTCCTCAAAAATAATTGTGTAGAACGACTATAAGTAGGTGACCATAATTATATTAACATTTTTACTCAATATTTTCCGCCCTTTGGCACTATTACTCTGACCGAATAGACTTCTATGCAATCAGAGCAGTAACGCCAAAGGTCAAAAAATCTTGAGCAAAAATTTTGTTAAGATAATTATGGTCACCTACTTAGGCAACTCGCAATAAATAAACTACCCATCTTACTTGCTCTTTTGTCCGTCCTCTTTGCCACAAAAATAGTTGTGTAGAGCGACTACACGCCTATTTTTGTAACAAAAAAGACAAACAAAATTTCTGCGCAATATGGATGATTTATTTTTTCCGTGTTACCTAAATTGGTGAATCAGTGAAATATCAGGTAGACTCCTAACTTTTATTCTATAAGTATGTGCTATATGTCCAATGTATCAGAAAATACTCAATGCTATAAGGCAATGTCTGTCTGGCTGCTAATCTGCTGTTTTATGATTTTTTCCATGGTTGTATTAGGCGGGTTAACCCGATTGACAGGATCAGGTTTATCGATGGTTGAATGGGAGCCATTAATGGGTATCGTGCCGCCATTGAATCAAGAGCAATGGGTTGATGTTTATGAAAAATATCAGCAATCACCTGAGTATCAAAAAATCAACCACAACATGGGGTTGAATGCGTTCAAGCAAATCTTCTGGTTTGAATATTCTCATCGGGTACTGGGTCGTCTTATTGGCATGGTATTTCTCATTCCATTTTTAATATTCTCCCTCAAGCGATGTGTTCCAAAAAAGCTGATACCTCAATTTATAATAATGTTTGTTTTGGGAGGGCTACAAGGATTATTGGGTTGGTATATGGTTAAAAGTGGCCTGGTCAACAATCCACATGTGAGCCAATATCGTTTAACCGCACACTTGTCTGCGGCATTATTGATTTATGCCTATATTTTTTGGATAGCACTGGATTTAATTAAGGTTAATACTGAGCTAAAAATAACCCGTGAGCTCACTCATTTACGTAGATTTATTGTCTTTATTGGTTTTATCTTACTGGTGACCATTATGTCTGGAGGTCTGGTTGCAGGCTTAAAAGCAGGGCATAGTTACAATACTTTTCCTTTGATGGCAGGGCAATGGATTCCAGATGCGATTTTGCAACTACAACCCTGGTGGCTCAATGTGCTTGAAAATGGAGCAACTGTTCAATTTGATCATAGAGTGCTCGCCATTGCATCATTCTGTTTGGTGATTGGTTTTGTGTTATATTCAAAAAAATACGAATTAAACCAGCGTACTACAACAGCAATTAATCTAATGGCATTAATGGTTGTCATTCAGGTTGGTTTGGGAATCAGTACGTTATTGTTGAGAGTCCCCATAGTTTTGGCGTCCGCTCATCAGGCGGGGGCTGTTATTTTGTTTACAATCACATTATACGTGATACATGATTTGATAAAATATCATCATTGTGATTAGGGGAGAGTACGAAATAATTTCCTGTTCTTGATTCCATCTTCACTTCACTTTCAAATAAATATAAAACCAAAAAGGGAGCGTTACCTTATTTCGTGCCCGTCCCTTAATAAATTCTAGAGTTGGTTATTGTGCAACAGTTTTCAGTCATATTATTTTTATTCTTCTCCTTAATATCTTCTTATTCAATGGCAGATGTTGCCAGTTATCAGGGGGCATCCAGTGATCCCTCAATTATCGTTGAAAAAAAGTTAAATTCTAATTCATCGTCAAAATCTTCTGCAAAATTGAAAAAAATATATGTTGGGGCAAAAATTAACAGTATTAGTCAATTGGATGTCTTGAGTAAAACGGTCTATCTGGATTTGTATTTGTGGTTTAGAGGTGATTCAAAATTAACAATGTCTGAAATTGAATTGAACAATTCAATTGAGTCACTTGATTGGCGAAAACCGCTTAAATCTTATTCCCATAAACAACAGCATTATCAGTTATTTCATTTGAAAGGGCCATTTGTAGTTGATTTTACGGTCACTAAAAAGCGCTTATTAGGTCAGCATCAGCTTGGGTTTTCTATCAGTCATAAAAATGATCAATTTAAGTTTCTCAATGATCAACAGCATTTAAAAAATTTTCTTGACTCGGCAAAGCTGCCGCAACTCAATCAACACATTCTACCAACCGAGTCCCGATGGCAAATTATCTCAACCTGGAGTTTTGTCGATATTGTGGATAACGAGACATTGGGGCAGCCTGAGTTGCTAGATAATAAACTGTTAGACAGTAGTCAGTCTTCACGTTTTAATTTGGGTTTAACAATCGTAGAAAAAAGAACGAATATTTTACATACTATTCCTCTGTCATATTGCTATTTGGGTGTTATTTTTAGCCTGATTTTATTATCAATCCAATGGCTGTACTCATCTTTTTCTGCGCAAAAAAAGCATAAAAAACCAGCCTTGATCTTTTTTTTCGGTTTATGGTTTATCCGAATATTCTTGATAATAGTGCTTTCATTGTGTTTGCAAATTATTTTATTGAACTGGGCTTTACTCCATCTGAATATTTTTTATTTAGATGCCTTTAATTTAGGCGTGGAAATATTTTGGTGGTTATTTTTGGCTCATGCTATCAATGTCATCATTCTGGATTATATCATTGTTTATGTTGAACAAAAAATGCATAACTCTGTTCCAGATATTGTTAAAGTGTTAATTGCTTTTTTTGTCTATTTAATCATCAGTTTTTTTATTACGGCTTTTGTTTTTCAACAATCTATCATTATTTATTTAACCGCATTGAGTGCGATAGGCATAACGATTGGACTGGCAGTCAGGACGTTAATTTTTGATATTTTTGCAGGAATCAGTATTGTTTTTGAACAGCCCTTTAAAATAAATGACTGGATACAAATTCATTTAAGAGATGTTAATCGCCCTGGTGGTCGTCGTTTTTATGGTTGCGTTAAGGAAATGACCTGGAGGACCACTCGGTTGGAAAGTAGGGATAAAGATTATTTGATTATTCCCAACAGTTTGTTGATGTCGATGGTTATTACCAATTTTACCATGCACGATTTACCCAGTCGCTTAGAAACGGATGTGACATTGGATCATTCTATTTCTCCAGAAAGAGGTCTGCGCATTTGTATGGCAGCGGTTAAAGCATCATTTAAAGATAAAGGGGTGGTATCAAAACCTGATCCTGTGATCAAAATTGTTGCAGTTAATGCGACAGGGGTGGTTTATCGCTTGAAATGCTTTATGGATATCAGCATCGTTGGGGTTGATAATGCACGATCAGCAGTTTTAGTTAACCTTTTGAATCATTTGCATCATGCGGGTGCGCCAATTGTTCATCAGAAACACAATATATCCATCATTCCTCCCGAACATCAAATGCAAGATATTAATTCTATTGAATATCGAATTAGTTTCATCAAACGTGATGAATTATTTAAATCATTGGCTGACGATGATATTTTACAAATAGCCAAACATGCAGATGTCAAATTAGCGCATGAAGGCGATATTATTATTAATGAAGACAGCCTGTTGCATTCAGTGTTTTTTATCATAGAAGGGCTGGTTGATATCGAATTAATACCTGATCATGGGAAAGAGACCAAGGTGGGGACTTTGGGGCCAGGAGATATATTCGGTATTCATGATTTTTCATCAGCAGATAGCTTTAAACGTGTTATTTGTGCCACAACAGATGCCTTACTTTATGAATTAAGCCACCAATGTTTTTCAGATATTGCCAAAACCAATGTGGATTTTTCAGAGAAATTAAAAGAACGGATGTCAAAGAGAATCATTACTTTCAAAGATACCGTTGAAAAAGAAAAACAACAGGGGGAAGACTTGTCTAAAATGGCTAAATCCCCTGCATTTGCCAAACATCTACTGATGAAAATTAGGAATCTTAAATGGAAATCTTAAGCCGCTAATAAGAAAGTTTCAGGTGTGTAATTATTACGGATTATTTTCTGCTGTTTATTATTCAATAAGTTTTTCCAAATACCCTTAATTTCAGTTAAGGCTTTGATGATGTAATCTAACAGATTAATATTTTTTGCTTTACCAGCAATTTGAAGTGCCTCACAAACGTCATCATAAAACTGGTCAATTTCTTCTACGATTTGGTTGCTTGAAATGTTAAGACAATTACGTAAAGTATCAATAATTGTTGAGGTATTTCTCAATAAAAACTCTTTTTGAGCCAGTTGATTTTTGTTTACACAAATTTTGGCTTGAGTTACTTTATCGACCGCATTATCAATCATCAAAATATAAATCGCATTAAAATCTTCGTTGTTTGAAGTTTGACGCTTTGTTGATGAGTGATTCATGTTGTTTCCTCAATGGTGTGTTTAAGTTGCTTATGATTACTTAACGACATGATTGAGAAAAACTTTAGAATAGTTTTTTGTGATTTGTGAGAATATTTGTGTGTTGGAAAAACAAAGTTTATAAATTACGAATAAACACGAATATTCACTGATATTTTTATCATGAAATTAGTGCCTATTTATGTTTTACCACGAGGGTGCTCGGATTGACTTGGCTACCTGACAACAGCGTGAATTACTGTTTTGTATTCAAAATAAACTGAGAATTTAGCATATTTCCATTCTGTGATTGGCGGCTTTCCTATGGCTGGAATAACGGAGACTGGTTTGCCATATTTTGCTTCTACCTGAGTCATTTTTAAGCCCCTTGTTGGCAATTTAAAATCAAGTTTGGCTCTTGATTGTTTTATTTTTTCAACATCAATAACCAGTCGATCTGCTTGAGTGAGCGGGCTGAATAAAATGGAGCTAATGATTAAAAAAGAGGTGATGCCATGATTCATGATAATTTCCCCGTGCTTTGTTAAGGAACAGAGACTAAATATGACTCAATAATTAGATAAAATCAAATTTCATTTCGATTAAAAATGCCTAAATGAAAATATAATTGGGTTTTTCATTTACTTTATTCAATAGTATGAATAATCTTGTGAAATTCATAAAACTGTGCGAGGGAGAATCTCATGGCTGAGAGTAAAACAAACAAACCAGTCTCTTTAAATTCAGATACCAAACAAAAAAAAACATCATCTACCAAAAAAACAGTCAAAAAGAAGCGAGCTGTAGCCACTAAAAAAAAGGTAGCTAAGAAAAAAACGGTCAGTAGGAAAAAAATATCATTAAAAGAGCTTAATACTGACAAGCCATTGGATGACAAAAAATCAGAAGCCACTTTAGAATCAATATCGGAAAAAAATGCCCGTAAACTAATCATTACCGATGAAGAAAAGAATGAGCTTGCTGAGATCAGTAAAAATGAAGAATCAATGGATAGTGTTATTGAGCCAACGACCGAACCTACTGATCAGAATCCTATTATTTCTAGTCAGATAGAAGAAGTAGTGTCAAATGATATGCAAGAAAATATTCATGAAACCGTTAATGAAGATGAGCTTGTTAAGGAGTCAGTGATGATAGAAGAAGCTGAAAAAGAAAAATTAAGAAAACAAGAGGTTATGGCAAAAAAATTGGCAGAAATGGGATTGTCTCCACGGGCTGATACCAAGGATAATAATGCTGATAATTCGAGCAATGAACAACATAAAAAATCCAGCAAATTTATGTTGTTGGGTAAAGTTGCTTCATTGGCAATGGTTGGGTTTTTGTCCTATTTCATTACCGACATGGTGATACATGACAGGACAGAAGAAACCATTGCATCAATCAAATCTATTACTTATGAAGATGTTAATGAGGAGTTCAATAAAATAACAGATTTTGACTATAAAAATTACTTGAAAGATGTTGCTGCTGTGGATTTGTTAATCTCAAAATATAATGCTTATTTTCAGAATAACGATGCATTAGAAATAAGCAATAATGTTGCTGTAAAAACAGAGAATCAAATAGCAAAAATCCCAACAACAGATGATAATAAGCAAAAAGCAATGGTAGCATTGGAAATTAAGAAAAAATCTGTACAAATTGAGAATAAGGTTGTTATTAAACCCAAGCAAGAAGATGTCTTGGTTCAGAAGGTTGTAAAAATTATACCTGAGCAAAAAACTGAAATATCTTCAGTGATTGAAAAACAACAAAAACCATCAGAGACCACATTAACTCACGTTTCTACGGTTAACCCATACTCTTATGGTTATCCTTATTATAATCAGAGAATGCGTCCTCCTTATCCTGTGGCTCCTGTCGTTTATCAGTATCGAACTCAACCACCACCACGTCGACCTTATTATTATCCGCCAATGCCCTATAGGCAGGCTAGATAGATTGGGCTGTTATTGGTCAAAGCCAATCAGGAAAAAATCATAAATTACCGTCTGAGGATTGACCGATTATTTCAATAGCAATCGGATCACCATTATAAATAAAAGGCGGTCGTAAAATGCTTATAATACCTGACAATGGTTTGAGTTTTGACTCAGAATTTGATGATACGTTGATTAAGGAGATGCGCAATAAATAAACTACCCATCTTACTGGCTCTTTTGTCCGTCTTCTTTGCCACAAAA
>JABHHM010000242.1 GCA_018671575.1 Methylococcales bacterium
AGGATTAATTGTTTTATCAAAATCAACTTTAAAATGTTGATTGTCAATTTGTGTGGCTTGTGTAATAGGGGCGATTTTTAATAATGTGTCGATGTTCGGTGGTGTTGTGAATGCAAGGCTGAGTGAACTGGTTTGTAGTCTGGTTTTAAGTTCATCAATTGAGTCTTGGTAGATTATTTTTCCATGATCAATCACAATAACACGATCACAAAGTTCCGTGACTTCAGATAGAATGTGAGTAGAAAATATCACGCCATGATGTTGGCTTAATTTTTTGATTAATTGCCTGACTTCAATAATTTGAACGGGATCAAGTGCAACCGTGGGTTCATCCAGTATGATAAAAGCTGGTTGGTGAATAATTGCTTGAGCAATACCAATGCGTTGTTGATAGCCTTTCGATAATTGACCAATGATTTTTTGACCTACTGAAGTGATGCCGCAACGTTGTTTTACGTTGTCGAGGCTTTCTTTCAGTTGTTGTTTTTTGACATGGTGAATTTTGGCACAAAACAATAGATAGTCATCTACTCTCATTGCATTATAAAGGGGTGGGTTTTCGGGTAAATAGCCCAGACAGTTTTTGGCTCGGATTGAATCATCGGATAGGCTAAATCCAGAGATAATAACGTCGCCTTGAGTCGGGGCAAGATTGCCAGTTAGCATTTTTATGGTGGTTGATTTCCCTGCACCATTCACACCTAAAAAACCAATAATTTCTCCACACTTTAAGTTGAAATTAATGTTTTTCACAGCCTCAAAATGGCCATAATTTAAGCATAACTGATTGACTTGAATTGATGGTTTAGACGGCATTATTATTTTGCATAAATGAGTGAATAAATGAAGCTGTATTTACTACATTATTTTATGTTATTTACAAGGATGTCATTACAAATATTTGATAGTGACTTTTATTCACATCAATTATTTTTATCACGATTGAGTCAGAAATTATGTGACAACAGGAAAATACAAAATGGCGACACTTCAACAAAATAGCCACATTTATTGTAAAAACAAGACAGTTTTTTGCATAAATAACACATGAAAATATTCAATAATCACTGTTCATCCTCATAAATTAGGATTATACTTAGCAAAAAGAGGATAACACTCTTAATTATTAGTAAAATACACAATAGCGCGATAATATTATTTGATAAATCATATATATAAGGGACAATGTTAATTTGTTATTTTAAAAAGTAGCAACTAAAACATTGATAATAAAAATAATAATATATGAAAAACTAAGGAGAAATCTGACTGTGAATTTATGTCTTGGTCGGTGTACAATTGTATTGGCTTTTGCTGTTATTCTAACCAGCACATTCATGTTTGGATGTGGCCAAAAAGGTGAGCTTTATCAACCCACAGAAACTCAAAAAGTTTCTAATCAGAAATGATTTTATATTTATAACTCTTATGTAATTAACTGATCTATTTTTTATGGACTATTTTCAATACAAAAATAATCAGTTATTTGCTGAAAATGTGGATATTAACCTATTAACACAAAAAGTTGATACGCCTTTCTACCTCTATTCAAAAGCAACCATTGAACGTCACTGGCATGCTTTCAATGATTCTTTTCCTCAGCACCCTCATCTTATTTGCTATGCAGTTAAAGCAAACTCTACGCTGGCTATTTTAAGCCTCTTGGCTAAATTAGGCTCGGGTTTTGATATTGTCTCCGTCGGAGAGCTAGAACGTGTTTTAAAAGCAGGTGGAAAAGCCTCTAAAATAGTTTTTTCTGGTGTTGGGAAAAAATCCCATGAACTTAAGCGTGCTTTGGAAGTTGGTATTAAATGCTTCAATATTGAATCAGAAGAAGAACTCATCAGGTTAAATCAAGTTGCTATTAATTTAAATGTCATAGCGCCAGTATCTATTCGGGTGAATCCAGATGTTGATGCCAAGACTCATCCTTATATTGCAACAGGTCTTAAAGACAACAAATTTGGTATAGATATTAAAAAAGCATTTGATCAATATATCATTGCTGACCAATTGTCCCATATAAAAGTTGTTGGAATTGATTGTCATATTGGATCTCAATTGACCCAGATAACGCCATTTCTTGATGCATTAGATAGAGTTTTAGAATTAAACCAAAAACTCAGTGATGTGGGTATTAAGATTCAGCACCTTGATTTAGGTGGTGGATTGGGTATTTGCTATCAAGATGAGCAACCACCCTTACCTGCTGAGTATGGCAATGCCATTATGCAAAAAATGACCAATATTCCCATGGAAATTATCATTGAGCCAGGTCGAGCCATTGTTGGCAATGCAGGTATTTTGGTTACTGAAGTAGAATATATCAAAAATGCAGAAGATAAAAACTTTGCCATTGTAGATGCTGCAATGAACGACTTGATGCGTCCTGCATTATATCAGTCATGGCAAGAAATTATTCCTGTTAATATCAGGCAGGACGATACGCAAGAATCATCTTATGATGTGGTTGGCCCTATTTGCGAAACAGGCGATTTTTTAGGCAAAAAAAGAACCTTAAAAATTTGTTCGGGCGATTATCTTGCTGTACGTTCCTCAGGTGCTTATGGTTTCACCATGAGTTCAAATTACAATAGTCGACCACGCGGTGCAGAAGTAATGGTGGATACTGATGAATATTTTATTATTCGCCAACCAGAAACCATTGAGCAGCTTATGCAGGGTGAGTCAGTTTTATAGTTTTTTTGATTTTCAATGTTGTATATTGCACAAGATAATCAGACAGAGACTCTGGCAGAGTTCTAAGTGTGTGAAGATTTATCTTAATGAGTACAATAGTATTCAGTAGTTAAAAAATGGTGAGCTTACGGCAGCATAGCGTGACAAATACACGCCAATACTTTACCGTACAAAAAATCAATTAATTGAAACAATGTCAGAGAAATTCAATGGTAACCATGACAATGGATTTTCTTTAACTGCTTGCTGATTCCTCTGAATGGCATTCAGATAATCAAATGGGTTGATACCATTTTGCATGCAGGTAGCAATAATTGAAGTCAGCACATCTGTAATGGCGGCACCGGACGCACTTTTGAAAAAACCGGCA
>JABHHM010000118.1 GCA_018671575.1 Methylococcales bacterium
AAATCAAATTTCCGTGCCAACGTTAGACCAACTTCTGAAATGGCTGATGCAATGACTCGTATTTCTGAGGTATAAGTAGGCTGTGCAATACTGGTATTAGTTGCATTAAAATCTAAACTTTCCAATGGAGTTATTATATCATTTGTAATGCTCGTTTGATCTTGTGAAGAAAAATTTGGAACAATACCACCTCCAATTTTTCCTTCTGCAAAAACAGCTATGCCAAACTTTTTACTAGGAATCGCGATGTTTGTACCACCACCAATTAGAAACTCTAAAACCCCCCCGTTAATAGATGGCAAATCATTGTTAATAACTTGCTTGGCTTGAGCAATAACAGCATTTGCATCTGTTTGAAGCGTTGTAAAATTATCTGTCGTTTTTGAGTTATTAAAAACACTCAAGCTAGATTCATATTGAGTAATCAAACTGTTCAGACTATCGATTGAAGTTGAAATAGTATCAAATTTATCAACTAAATCATTAGGGTCGCCTGCTCTAGCGCCACCTGAAAGCGTAAAACTAAAATCATCACTATCCTGAGCCGCTGCCAACAATGCTGGATTATGAAAACTGGCATTCGTTAAATCACCTGAAGCCACACCTGTCCCCCCCATGGCTAAAGAACGAGGATCAAATGAATAAAATGGTGCAGAGCAGACTTGACTGGATAAAACTAGCAGTACCAAAACTGTCCACAGTTTGTTATAAAGAGTTTTCATAATATTCCTTGATGATTAAACTATTTTAGATAAAAGTTGCAAGCCATTCACACAAAGTCCATTTATTAAGGACAGCCTTGTTGCCCTGTTGTACTACTACAAGTCATCCCAAATGCACCACTTGCAGCCCAATTTCCGTCTGATCCGTTAGCTCTTTGAATAGTATATACTCCGACAACTCCCTCCCCTTTTGCCCCAACAACCTGGGCAGTCACATTGACATTTGATGTTTGATGTTCACTTTGCACGGTATTATTTTCTACTGTTGTAACATTTGAAATACTAGAAATACTGCCTATACCTGTTTTAGTTGTTTCAGGTGATGTCGAATTAAATAATCCATTTGAATCCAGGCTTCCATCAACAACAACTTGTGCAAATGCAAACTCGCCTGCAAAAGATTTACCTTGCGACAATACATGCAGATGTCCAGTTGACGAACCAAAATTAATTTGTGCATTTGCTATGGAATCTTTAGACAACACTCCATATTCAGTAATAGTACCATTGTTATCATTTATGATCATTCCAGTAACATTTCCTTTAACTGGATTACCATCATTTCCATTTTGAAAATTATATGTATAACTAACATTACCGTTATTACTGATCAAATTTGCCAGCTCAGTTGATGAAATTGGCTTAGCCGTAATACTGGCAATAAGACCTATAGAACCAGCACCATGCACATGAATTTTATTCCCATTAATCAAAAAATCAGGCAAGGTTACTACTTTTGCCTTGGCAATTTCAGCACCATTATATTTTAATGAAAATGACAAATTATTATTAATTCCAAACTTAATTTTGAGATCTTCAGACTTAATACCTGAAACACTTTCTTTAAAACCAAATAATGTCATTTCATCTGTACCATCGACCACCTTAGTAAATATATTAGCAAAACCACCATCATTTAATTGATTAATAGTAATACGACTCGTATCATTAACTCCTTTATTTGTAATATATGGATTCATTACTAAACGACCACCTTTAACAACAAAAAAAGACGTAAACACTTCGCCTGTAGATAATGTTAAATTCGTTCTTTTTGTAAATGGAGTAAATGCCGTATTACTTATAATATCAGGATCACTACCTGTTGAAATCTGAGTTGTATCATTACTCAACTCATTAATACTTTTATCTTCTTTATCCTTATTCTTTTCTGTTGCTACTCTGTTTTTATCTTGTGACTTAGATTCTTTTTTAACGTTGTTTTCTTTTTCAACAGGAGGTGGAGTTGATTGAGGCTTTACTACAGGTTCATTACGAGGTTTATCTTTTGCTGTTACCAGTGCATCATTAGATTCTTTTGCCGCCAGTTTTTTAGCCAATGACTTACCCGTTGAGGTTGAAGCAGTTTTCACTCCTTCTTTGGTCATAATTTCAGGCATTGCATCTCTGTAATTGGTTGCCATTTGAAATGATGGGTCTAATTTAGCCGCTTCTTCAAATGAAGATTGCGCATTGTCATAATCGCCTTTATCCAAGAAATCCAGTCCTTTTGAAAAACTATAAAAGGCATCAATACTATTGGTTTGCATGGTATTAATTTTTTGCAACGTACTGGGAGACAACTGATCTTTGGTAATCCCAATACGCTCTAAAATATGTACAACCAACTTTTTCTGTTGCATGAACATATTTTTTAATTCACCCTTAGATTCATCAATTCCAACTTTGTTGGAGTCTTGAGTATTGACAGTGGTTGTCTGGATTTTTAACTCATCAAACGCACCCGCATTAACAGCCGTGTGAGGGATGATGGCCAATAAGATGGTTGACCAGGTTTTCCATGGTTTAATATTCATAATTTGCTCCAATACTCTAATCTATTGCTCTGTCTTAACGGCTTCTGTTGGTTCACCGATACTTTCAGGCACACCGACTTGATATTCACCAATGACAATATTTTCAGCTTTCATTAACTTACCCATACGGACATTGGTTTTTTTACTCACAACACCTGATTCTGCCAATTTCAGTTCATCCACCAAACGTTGCATTTTTTGTCGTTCCAATACTTTAAGACCTGGGACTTTTGAAAGATCTGAAATAATCAATGCCGTCAAACCTTTGGATATTATTTTATATTTATCTTCACCACGATTGGTAAAACCTGCCACAGCAACACTATTGGGTTCTGGTGGGTTATTTGAAATACTTGCTTCATTGGCTAATGCCGCTGTAATTTCATCTTTAACCTGTCTTGCGATGAGTACGGTTAAGTGTTTTGGAATTTGTAATTCTTTGGCTTCTTTGGGGGCAATTTTATTAAAATGTTTCCATTGACGAATGGCTTTCACATCATCACCCATATTGAGATAGATCAGCCCCAAATAATAAGCAGCTTTTGAGTTAAATCGATAAGCTTCCTGAATTCGACTAAATGCATTCACTAACAAATCTGTTTCACCTTCATCATTATAAAGTTCAATTGCATTCTTAGCTGCTGGACCTTCTGGACTGGCAAGAAAGGTTAATTTGGTTGTTGCGGCAACACGTAATTGTGAAAATGTTTGATTATCTGAATCTCGTTGCATGACTTCTTTTTTGAAGAGTTTACGATTAAATTCACCATCATTGTCAGTCCACATGGCACTGTTTTGAAAAACCATGACCTCGGTAACACCATCCTGAACCACTCGGACTTTACCTGAAGCAATTGAAAGACTACCTAACTCAGTGGTCACTTTAAATGCTTCACCTCGGCCAATGAGCTTGGGCATGGCATAGGCAATTAATGAACCACTTTCAAGCATGACAACGGGTGATGTATCTGCTTGAATTTTGATTTGGGTCGGTCCTGGAATGTGCATAAAATCCCCTCCCCGAAATAAAATTTTTGCTCTAGCACCTTCTTTAATATTTAAGGTATCATCTCTACCCAGTTTTAATGGTTGAGTTGCAGGATATGATTTATCTTGCCTGGTGATTTCAACCTCACCAGTGAATATTTGTAACCCTGCAATCACGGGAGTTTGTAATGCAGGTATGCCCTCATCACTAACTGCAATGGTTTCTTCTTCTGTAGCGGTTGATTCCTCACTGTTAGCATTTTCTTCATCTGCAAAACTGGTGTTTGCACAGATCAGCAAAGCAAAAATGAGAGATTTTGAAATCGAAGCTGTTATTCTCATCATGACTACCTATTGTTAATTAAATCAAATGATGTGCCGATATTAAAACCGACGGTGAGTTTATCATATTCATAAATAGGGGTATTTGATGTATTTTGCAAGTAACCCAAGCTAAATGATGAATAAAGACTTTTGCTGAAATTTTTGTTAATAATCATATTAAACGAGACGCGTTCATCATCCCTAATTTTATTGCTCAATACTTGAATAAAACCATCATATTCTCTTTGATAAGCACCTAATTTTAAGTATAAATCAACTTCGCTGAATTTGTGCAAATAGGACACGGACAATCCTGCTTCTTCATAACTAAAAAAGGTCTGTGTGGCATCTTTGGTTGAATATTCTAATTGAGTCGTCATTATTTTAGGCTTATCAGTGGCACTGAAATTAAACTGCCCACCCAAACTTAACTTAATTGTTTCATTGTCCTGACCATTTAAAGAAGCTTCAAAACTTTCATCTTCATAAGTTAAACCCGCAAACAAATCTTTTTTATCTTGCCAGCGATATTTAACTTCTGGAGCAAGATAAACACCCGTAGATAATTTGTTAAAATCGTTCAGACGTTTTTGATACCAACCGACAGGCATTTTAGCAACCCATTTATCACTCACCATACCAACACCCGTACTGATATTAAGCTGAGAATAATTGAATGCCTTATAATCACTGACGGCATATTTTTGTTGGTAATAACTTAATTTGGATTCTGAATAAAAACCATTTTTCTCACCAAAATCATAAATAAAATTACCGCCTAAATTTAAAATTTTTGCCCAACCTGAAATTTTATTGGGAATAATGGTTAAAGTATTACCAAAATTATTGTCTTGAATAATTCGTGAGTCATCAGGCTGTGCTGATATATTGCTATCTGACATCAGACCATAACTACCTCGAATGGAAGCAAACATGTTGCTATCTTTGACAGTTAATTTAGCAATTAATTCTTCAATTTTTTTGGCTTGAGCGGCAGGTGGGTTGGTCGCCAAAACTTCTTCTAATCTTTGTTTGGCTAATTCAAACTCACGTTTCTGAATATAGGCCATTGCCAAATCTATTTTAACCTGGTTCAGGTCAGGTTTTTGTTGCAAAATTTGATTAAACTTCTCAATGGCTTTGTCGGTTTTACCGATATGATATGCTGACAGGCCTAACCAGTAGGTCACATCAAGTGTTTCAACTTGAATAGCTATTTCCTCAAGAATGGGGTAAGCCAATTGATAAGACTGGTCATAATACAATGACATGGCTTGCTGCAACGACTTATTCAGCTTTCTGATTTGTTCAGGCCTTAGATTTTTTACGGCATCCTGATCTTGCTGCGTCATCGTACTGTTGATTTCGAGATCAGTCTCTCCTTCAGCGGCACAATTCATAGATGTAAGACCTGCTAAAACAGCAACGGTCATGACGTTGAAATTTGATAATTTCACCTTCATACTAGGTGTCCTCTCAAGGTTTGGATTTTAATGTGGCTTTTATATTTTTATAGTTTTTTTGATATTTAAGGAAACCATAAATACTCTTGTTTTTCATTTTGTCAAGATGTTACACCGATTATTAATCACATCAAGGGGTTTTTGTGATTATTTTTCGACAATCTAAAAATATTTAGGTAGCACTAATATAAAATAGCTTTGTATCAGTACAGAAAAACCATGTATAATTTTATTTAAGGCAAAGTGCAATAAATACCATAACTCCATGAGCCATTACTATGTTTACTCACAACGAATTAAATTTAATATACAGAGAATTTGGCTTAGTCACCAAAAAAGTCACTAAAATGCTTGAATCAGAAAAAATTGGTGACTCAAGAAAAAAAGAATTAGAAGTACGCTTAAGCATCACCAAAAGCATTTATTCAAAACTTGCCGAACATCTTGAGAAAAAAGTCATCAAGCAGACCGTTACGAATTCCTCTAAATTACTTGTTATTGATGATTATCAATCTGTTCGATTAACACTCAATGCGTTTCTCAAAAATATTGGCTTCGACAATGTTGACCTGGCTGAAAATGCAATTGATGGATTAAAAATGTTACGACAAGCAGAGCAACATAATGCCCCTTACAGCTTGGTTATTTCTGACTGGGAAATGCCTGAAATGACAGGATTAGAGTTACTTAAATCAGTTCGTTCAGACTCTTCACTTGCGGATATGCCCTTTTATTTATTGACCAGTTACGATGACCCTGATTTTTTAAGAGAAGCGACCAGAGCAGGTGTCACAGGCTATATGAATAAACCCATCAGCCAAACGAGCATTAAAGAGGTCTTATCTGATTATTTGAAATAAGGGGATGCGCAATAAATAAACATCCAACTTGCTTGTACCCAAAGGGCATAGCAATTTTTTTGCCCGCCTTTTTTGTTGCAAAAATAGTTGTGTAGTTCGA
>JABHHM010000085.1 GCA_018671575.1 Methylococcales bacterium
ACTTAATAAATTCATAATGATGGTCGTAAGCCATGTTGGATCAATATAGATGTATTCAGGTAAGTCGATGGAAAAGTCACCATGCAGATGTATTTTTTTTGTTTCTGCATTGCCACTATTAATATCAACAACATTTTTCAACAACGTCTTCAAATGAATTGTTTCTGGTATGGATTCATATTTTCCAGCTTCAATGCGAGATAAATCCAGTACGTTATTAATTAGCTCGGTCAAATGCAGGCTACTTCGATTTATTTCATTCAAATAATGACGAGTCTGTTCTGGAAGTTTTCCTGCCTGTTCTGACAGGATTTGGCTGAATCCTAAAATGGCATTTAATGGTGTACGTATTTCATGACTGATATTGGCAAGTACTTGGCTTTTTGAACGGTTTGCTTTTTCAGCCTCATCCTTAGCGATATGCAATTTTTCTTCAATTTCTTTGCGTCTGCTGGTGTCAAGGAAAGTAATGACTGCCCCTGTGATTTGATCCTGTTCTATAATTGGATACGCCCAGTACTCGACAGGAATGGTTTTTCCATCACTGCTCCAAAAGACATCATCATCAATATGAATTTTATATCCTTCTTGATAAGCTTTTGAAATAGGACAATGATATTCGTGATAAATATCACCATTATTGTGAGAATAATGTGTTAACTGATGCATGTTTTTTTTCAGTAGTTCTTCCTTGTGCTGAAATTTGAGTATATCTATACATGCCTGGTTGACAAAGGTACAATCACCATGGGTGTCCACACTGAAAACAGCTTCTGCGGTGGAATTCATTAACAAGGCAACTTGTCTGCCAGAATCTTGTATTTGCTGATTCATTTTTAATAATTTTGTATTATCAGTTGAAACCCCACACACAGCATACAGTTTTCCATCTTCATCAAATAATGGGAATTTATCGGATCGGTAAAGATGAATAGAGCCATCTGGATGAGGAACGGTTTCATCTGTGGTCACCAGTTTTTGACTGTTCAATACCTTGATGTCATTTTGCCTGAATTGCTCAGCAGTTTCTGTTGGAAATACATCAAAATCTGTACGCCCAATAATCTGTTGTTTGGTGATATTAAATAACTTTTCATATTGTTGATTAATTAATAAATAGCGACCTCTTCTATCTTTTAAAAAAACCACGTTCTGGCTACTATTAATAATGGAGCTTAATTCATGTTCTTTTTGCTTTAAATTTTTTTGAATAGATTTAATCAGTATTGATACGTCTATGATTGGAGCTAGGTCTACACTGACCTGCTCAGGAGGTTGGCATTCTTTTTGATCAGCTACCGCTTTCAAATAGGATGTTATATTATTGATAGGGCGACTGACATAGCGCTTCATCAGGATAATAATGGCCACAAACATGATGATAAATATCATTAAATGAACCAGTGCTTGTGACAAAAATTGATTCTGAATACGTTGATTGATGTAATCAGCAGGGAGTCGAATACTTAATAATCCCCTCAAATCGCCAACCTTGTAATCATAAGCCGTATTGTAGAGTTTCTGAATGGTAGGTGGAGCCTGTTTTTTTTCACCATGACATTTTAGGCAATACTGCTCTACCCAAATAGGACGAGAATATAAAAAATAAGATTGTCCATCTGGATGTGTATAAGATTGAATATGATTGGTCGCTTCAGGATTAGACCTAAAATAGCTCATGATTTCCATTTCGAGTAAATCTGCTTTCTGAGATGGGTTTCTTGGTCGGTCTGATACATTATTGAACTGGAGACCAGAGGTATCCCAATCACTGAAATCCTTTGATATTCTATTGATGGCATGAGCAGGCAGAAAACCAATGGTTTTTTCATTTAACGCAATCCCACTGTTTAAAAATTGCTGATGATAAATACGACGGACAGACATTAAAATGTTCTGAATCGATTCCGCTTGTCGCTTTGCATCTTCAACGACTCGCTCCTTGGATAGTCGATATTCAACACTTTCAAATACTGTAAAAATAATCAGGAATACCACACCAAACAATGTGAGAACCTTAGATTGAAGTTTCATGGCGATTTCTCAATATTAATTATTTTCAGATCGAAGTACTCTTGATAGTTACTCAAGTGGAGCGGGGAGACTAAAATATAGCTTTGTGCATCATTCACTTGTTGTTCTCGTAATATGGAAAGAATATATTCATTTTCGACAGACTCTATGATGATTTTTTACCACTAACCGTGTTTCTCCAGTATCTTCATGGTAATGCTATGAACAATTGAGTCATCCTTTTTCGACAGTATTGAGGTCGTATAATCAGATGGGTGAGTTATTTTATTACGCTTTATGAAGCGACCTTTTTCTGGAGAATTTCCGCTGCTTGTTGAATGTCCATTTCCAATGTCTTCCAATCTTGATCGGATGGTTGATGGTGTTTTTCGGCTTGTTGTTGCAAGTGTTTAAAATCGGTGACTAATTTGTTCGCTCCCATATTGGCACAAGCGCCCTTGATTTTATGTGAAATATCAGCTGCTTGTTGATAGGCTAACTGTTTGAATGAATCTTCAATCAAGGATTTATGCATGGGTAATGAGTTTATGTATTCATGTGCAACCATCGCAAAAGCATCTCCGATGTTTTCTTTTAATGTGATAATGTAGTCGCTGTCAATGGCTATATTATCTCTGTGATCATGTGTCATTTTGGTTTCTATTATCGGAGTTTTATTTGGCTTTTCAATACCTCCCCACTGTCTGATTTTTGCAGATAATTCCTGGCGCCTAAAAGGCTTTTCTAATAGATCATTTATCCCAAACTGCAAGCATTGTTGCTCAATTGAGTTAGCATTTAAGGTGGTGGCAATGATTGGAATGGTGGTTTCATTAGAGAATCGGTGGCGAATTTTTTTTGTCATCTCAAAACAATCAGGCATGAAACAATGACAGCTCAAAACAATCAGGTCAAAGTTGGCAGTATCTAGTTGATGAATGACTTCATCTGCCCGACTGAGGTAAATAACTTCTGCTCCCAAACTGGTTAACATTGACC
>JABHHM010000297.1 GCA_018671575.1 Methylococcales bacterium
CTACACAACTATTTTTGCAACAAAAAAGGCGGGCAAAAAAACAAGCAAGTTGGATGTTTATTTATTGCGCATCCCCTAACTTTCTGTTTTGGGTTTTCGTGTTCATTCCTCATTACTTTTCAATATTTTAAGTGGCGTTGTCAGATTGTTTGCTATACTTTTTATGACTTAGTGTGTGTTTTTATTTGGCGAATATGAATTGTATCACATGTTGAGTTGTTTTTGTTGTGATTGTTTCCTAATAATTTGTTGTTAAATCATGGTGTTATAAAATGATTTAACTTTCAATTGAGGAATTATTGAGTTTCATAATCCATTGCAAAATTAAAGCTGGGTTGAGTATCTCGTCTGCTCAAACGAAACTTATTCCTTACGGGATAAGAATGAAGTGATTACTGTTTTAAAATTATAATAATTTTTACTCCTAAAAAAATAATACGATCAGGGAGATTGTCTTGTGCGAAAGATAGCAACATTGATTATCATGTTAGCTACATATATTCCAGCCAGTGTCAGTGCATTAGGGTTGGGAGCTATAAAGCTGAATTCAAATTTAAATCAAACGTTAGATGCTGAGATTGTCATATTATCCCTTGATCCTAGCGATATTAATGAAATAAAAATCACTTTAGCATCTCATGAAGCCTATAAAAAAGCAGGTGTTGATCGAACTTTTTTACTGTCACGCTTAAAATTCAATACAAAAGTTAATAAAAAAGGTAAGCCAACTGTTTATGTGACAACTAAAGACCCAATGAGAGAGCCTTTTCTAAATTTTTTGGTAGAGGTTAACTGGCCTAATGGCAGAATGTTACGAGAATATACGTTGTTATTGGATCCTCCCGTTGCACTTAAAAAGAAAGCTGCACCCGTTATTCAGTCTGCAACAACTGCGCCTCGCGTATTTAATCGTCAACAACTTTCCAGTCGCAATAATGTTCGACTGCCTCGATCTAATCAATCAGTCAATGTTGCCTCGGGTGCGCTAACAGGAAGTTATAAAGTTCGAGCCAATGATTCATTGTGGAAAATAGCTAAAAGATCAAAAGCAGGTGGCGCAACAACTTATCAAACAATGATGGCATTGTATCGTGAAAATAAAGATTCATTTGGCAATGGTAATATTAATAATTTGAAAAGAGGGCAAATATTAAGAATTCCTGATGCTGCAAAATTCAGAGAGATGACTCATTCTGAATCAAAGCGTGCCTATCAAGCACAAGTCAATATGTTTGCTAGGAAGAGAAATGCTTCCAAAAAGGTTGAAGCATTAGCAGAATCAACTGTTCAAAGAAAAACCAGAAAAGAAGTGGTTGAAATTGAAGATGACACCACGGGGCAGTTAAAGTTGGCTACTTCAACGACAACAGCGGGTGAGGGTGATGCCAATAGTTCGACACCTGGTTCTTCAAGTGAAGCTCAGATGGCGCAAGCTAAAAATGAGTTTATGTTAATTCGAGAAGAAGTTCAGGCGCAAAAAAGTGACAATACTGAATTGACCACAAAAAATGATGATTTGATCAAACAGCTTGAAAAAATGAAACGTTTACTGTCATTAAAAGATGAACAGTTAGCGACACTTCAGGCACAAGAAAATGTAACACCAGAACAATTAAATGAACAAGTCACTAGCACTCAAGAAACGACAACAGCACAAGAATCTGAAGTGGTTGCTGTATTGGAAAATACGGAAGAAACCATCAATGAAGATACCTGGGGGGATGATAGTGAAGAAGGTTGGAATGAAGGTGAAACAACATCAGAAGAAATAAAGGATGAAGAAGTGTGGGAAGAAGATGATAGTGAATCTGGTTATGCTGCAATTATGACTGAAGTATTGGAAACAGTGAGTGATAATATTGTTGTCATTGGCGGTGCATTTGGTGGAATTATTATATTATTTATCATTATCAAGTTGATCAGAAGGAGACGAGATTCAATTGATGATGACGATGATTATGATCCCGTTCTGGTAAAAGCCGCACAAAAAGAAGCTGAGGAAGAACATCAAATTACTCCAGTGGTAGAGGAAGAAGAGGAAGAAGAAATTAACTTGTCCTCAGTGGGGGGCGAGACAGAGGAAAATGATTCACTTTATGAGGGTGAAGAGTTGCAAGTAGAAATATCAGGGGTAAAAGAAGAAGAGGTTGAGGAAGAATTTGATATTCCTGATTTTGATGAATTTTCACATGAAATTGAAGCCACTGAAACATCTCAGGAGAACGAAGTTGAAGAAGAGATGGATTTTAACCTGGATTTTGACGAAGTCAATTTTGATGAAGAATCACTGTCTGCAATCTCTGATGAAGATGAAACGATCAATATATCCTCATTTCATGAACCTGAAGTTGAACCCGAGGTTAAAACAAAATTAACACAAGAAAGTTTAGCTGGAAATGATTCAGATGAAGAAACCAATTTTGATGATATTTCATTTGATGAAGACAATCTGCCAGAAGAAGAACTCAGCAATGAGATCAGTAGTACCACTAATGATGATTTTATGTCGTTGGAGAATGACGATGAGGTTGAGACTAAACTTGATTTAGCCAAAGCCTATATTGATATGGGCGATCCTGAAGGTGCAAAAGAAATTTTGGAAGAGGTTGTTGCCGAAGGGGATGATAAGCAAAAACTTGTAGCAGAATCACTGATTAATGGTTTGTAATTGAAAGAATATTTGGCATCAAATCGGCTGATTGACTGGCATTCGACAGATGTATTATCTAAAGCGCAACAGCTTGCAGTTGGATGTCAGGATAAACTAGCCATAGCTGAACAATGTTTTCAGTTTGTCCGAGATAAAATCAAACATAGTATGGATTACCAGCTTAATCCAGTGACTTGTGTTGCTTCTGATGTTTTAAAGTACGAAACTGGTTTTTGCTACGCAAAAAGCCACTTATTAGCCGCTTTGCTCAGAGCCAATAATATTCCTGCAGGGTTTTGTTATCAACGCTTAACCATTACGGGTGAAAGTCCACCATTTTGTTTGCATGGTTTAAATGCAGTATTTCTTGAACAATATGGCTGGTATCGAATAGATGCTAGGGGCAATAAGGTAGGCGTGAATGCTATTTTTAATCCGCCTGTTGAACAATTAGCTTATCCCATTGTGAGCAATGGTGAATTAGACCTTCCAGAAATATGGTGTGAACCGTTGCCAATTGTCGTTTCAATATTAGAGTCATACAATACTTATCAAGATGTTGAACAGCATTTGCCAGATGTGTTGTTATTTTAACCTGAATTCGTAACTTCAATTTGTAGCGAAAGAGTCTAATGTGCGGGAGATACGAGACTTTATCCGTTATTTAGAACGCTGGCGTAGTTATTCTACGGTGAGTTCTAAATGTTCGGTAAAGTCTCGTAGATTCCGAGCAGTAGGCACTTGCAGTAGAATTGAAGTTACGGATTCAGGTTTAAGTCATAGGAAAAACAAAATTTTTGTACATGTATAATTTTTAGTCATGGATTAACGCGGATCTACAGAGGGTTGACTATATTAGGTAACACGTAATAAATAAACTACCCATATTGCGCAGAAATTTTGTTTGTCTTTTTTGTTACAAAAATAGGCGTGTAGTCGCTCTACACAACTATTTTTGTG
Source organism: Methylococcales bacterium (assembly GCA_018671575.1). Classification (GTDB taxonomy): domain Bacteria; phylum Pseudomonadota; class Gammaproteobacteria; order JABHGC01; family JABHGC01; genus JABHHM01. Next base: position 3,611 of record JABHHM010000297.1, read on the forward strand.
GCAAAGAAGACGGACAAAAGA
>JABHHM010000386.1 GCA_018671575.1 Methylococcales bacterium
AATTTGTATTTTTGATATTTGTTAATTCCAAAGTTTGATTTTTGCGCACTGAGGTGAATTTCACGAAATAAATTTTTAAAAACCAGCTGGAATTCACATACAAACGCATATTTTCATAATGAAGTTTCGGATTCAGGTATTGGTCAATACTGACCAGTCAACTATAGACAAAAAAATTACGGAAGCTGAAAAATACATCAGCAAAGAACACAATATATCCAATAATGAAACTCAGATAAAGGATGATATTGATCTATTTGGAGAGGATGAATTATTTGACGAAGGAGATGAACTGTTTGGTGATGATGACGAATTATTTGGTGAAAGCGACGAACTGTTTGGTGATGACGATGAATTATTCGGTGAAGGCGATGAACTGTTTGGTAATGACGATGAGTTATTCGAAAACAATGACGATGTACTATTTACCAATAACAACAAGGAATCAGACAATCAAGATGAAAAAGACAAACAACAAGAAAAGATTGAAGATAAACCCACTGAAACAGAAGTAACAGACCAAGCAAAAGTTATAACCCTAGAAACCCCGCCCACACAAAAAGAAAAAGAAGCATTGGTCACCCATGAATGGCAAGAACTCAATGTTTTAAGAGATATTTCAGAACAATACATCAAAGATGAATTACAAATATTCCAAATATTATCCAAATCAGTGGATGCTCAAACGCCCTCAAATATCAATAAAAGTTTTTTGCTTGAACAACTGGCCCATGGTTTGAATGAACAAGCTGGCAACTTGATCGACAAAGACCAATTATCTGCCGCCGTTCGATTACACGATATTGGTATGCTCAGATTAGACAACAGCTTCTTCAGCCAAAAGAAAATATCGGATGAAGAATTTGAAACTCTACAGCAACACCCCATTGTATCTCATAAAACCATTGCTCACTGCCAGCACTGGAAAATAGCCGCAGAAATCATTTTACAACATCACGAACGCCCTGATGGCAGTGGGTATCCCAATAAAATAAAAGACAAAGACATTTGTGAAGGTGCTAAATTGCTGGCAGTGATTGATGCATTTCACTCCATGACAACCTCTAGCTCACTGCGAAAACACAAACGCTCTTATCTTAGAGCCGCAGCAGAAATTAATGCTTGTAGTGGCACACAATTTTCTCCAACCTGGGTCGCACATTTCAACAAGATGTTGAGAGAACAAAGCTAAGAAATGGAAATTTAATATGTCATCAAATAACGACTATTGGAAAGCCAATATTTCACTGATTCTAAAATGTTTAATCATCTGGTTTTGTGTTTCTTACCTATTTGGTATCGTGCTGGTTGAAGAATTAAACAACCTAAGACTGGGCGGTTATAAACTGGGTTTCTGGTTTGCCCAGCAAGGTTCAATTTATACCTTTGTTGTATTGGTTTTTTATTATGCTAAAAAAATGAGTGACATTGACAAACGATTTAATGTAGATGAGTAAGATTACCTATCTTAAAACTGCACCAAACAGACATCGCTTGTACAATTTAAACCATTGAAGAAATCCCTTTTAACACTATCCCCCATACCTTGAGACCCTCTATATGGACTTACAAACCTTAACGCTGTTATTCGTTGGAGCAACTTTTGCCCTTTATATTGGCATTGCCATCTGGGCAAGAGCTTCCAGTACCCGAGAATTTTATGTGGCAGGTGGCAACATCCACCCCATTGCCAATGGCATGGCAACCGCTGCTGACTGGATGTCTGCCGCCTCATTCATTTCAATGGCAGGTCTCATCGCTTTTTATGGTTATGGTGGTTCAATCTTCTTAATGGGATGGACAGGCGGGTATGTTTTATTGGCCATGTTACTCGCTCCCTATCTTAGAAAACACGGTTCATTCACCGTGCCTGAATTCATCAGTGATCGCTATTATTCAAAAACAGCACGAGTGGTCGCCGTTATCTGCCTGATTATCGCCTCTATAACGTACGTCATTGGACAAATGAAAGGCATTGGCGTGGCATTTTCCAGGTTTCTTGAAGTAGATTATGAAACTGGTTTAATCACAGGCATGTCAATTGTTTTTATTTATGCCGTCATGGGAGGCATGAAAGGCATAACTTACACTCAGATTGCACAATATGTCATCATGATTATCGCCTACACAATCCCTGCCATTTTTATTTCATTCATGTTAACAGGTAACCCCATTCCACAATTAGGACTAGGTAGCACCCTTGCAGATGGCACTTATTTACTGGACAAACTCGACCTCATTGTCACCGATTTAGGCTTTGCAGAATACACCACACAATCCCGACTCAGCCAAACCAACATGTTCGTCTACACATTATCACTGATGATTGGAACAGCAGGCCTGCCTCATGTCATCATGCGATTTTTTACAGTACCAACCGTCAAAGCCGCCCGTGAATCTGCTGGCTGGGCATTGGTTTTTATTGCTATTTTATACACCACTGCACCCGCAGTCTCGGCAATGTCTCGATTAATATTAACCGAAACCATTGATCAACCCAAAGCTGAACATAACTTGGCTTATGCAGAACGCCCCAGCTGGTTCAAAAATTGGGAAGCCACAGGATTATTAAAATTTGAAGATAAAAACAAAGATGGCCTGATTCAATATACGGGTGATAAAACCACCAATGAAATGGTCAAAGTTGACCGAGACATTATGGTACTTGCCAACCCAGAAATTGCAGGATTACCCAACTGGGTGATTGCTCTGGTGGCGGCAGGCGGATTGGCGGCAGCCCTTTCAACGGCTGCTGGATTATTATTGGCCATTGCCTCTGCCATTTCACATGATTTACTGAAAGGTGTTTGGCATCCTGAAATCACCGAAAAACAAGAACTCTTGGCCAGCCGTTTATCAATGATAGGCGCCATTGCTCTAGCAGGCTATTTTGGTTTTCACCCACCCGACTTTGCCGCAGGAACAGTTGCCCTCGCCTTTGGTCTGGCCGCTTCATCCATATTTCCAGTTTTAATGATGGGCATATTTTCTAAGAAGATAAATAAGGAAGGAGCTATTGCGGGCATGTTATCAGGCATTGGAGTGACATTGCTTTACGTTTTTCAGCACAAAGGCATCATGTTTGTCAGTTCCACCAGCTTTTTAGGTGATATGTCTCCCAACTGGTTCTTCGGTATCGAGCCCAACGCTTTTGGTGCGATTGGTGCAATGGTCAATTTTACTGTTGCCTATGCAGTTTCTAGCGTCACTGCTAAAATCCCAAAAGAAGTTGAAGCAATGATTGATAATATTCGAATTCCAAAAGCACATTGATAACAAGAACAGGATGCCCTGACGGGAAAATATTCTGTGAATGGTATATTTTTTTACCCTGAAGCCATGAAAAGACAATGAAGACACATTGTCAATATCTTCATGCACTTCATGGTAAAAATCAAATATCCATATTATCAGTCCGTATCAATTGTCCCGCCAGAAAATAAATCGCCTTTGACATCTTCACATTCAACTGAACCTTTTGCAGTAATATCCCCTTTGACATCTTCACAACGCACAAAACCACTGGCTTTTAAGTCACCTAAAACATCTCCGTCTTCAATAATGAGCGGTATTTCACAAGAAATGGAAGCATCTTCCCCATCTATTTCAAGAACATTTAAGCCTTTGTTTTTTGGTATTTGACCTTCATTTGAAGTTGCTTTTTCTAAAGTCCCCTCATTGACATCACCATCAACATCTTCACATTCTATATCACCATTGGCTCTAATATCCCCTTTAACATCCTCACACTCAACCGAACCACTGGTTTCAATATCACCCTTAACATCGCCCTTAACAATCACCGCATTATGACAAACCAGGTCATCAACATCACCCTCTATTATAATGGCACTCATGGGTTCATCCGTTTGCAAAACAATCTCACCATCCAGCAATACTTGAGTTGATTTAATCTCTACTTTTACTTCATCTTGCGCATCAATTTCAACGACACTCATAGCTACCCCATTATTTTTTAGTAATTTCAAGCAACTATAGTCCATAAACCTAAAAAAATCAGTTAAATCTACTGTAAACCTTAACCATAAGCAGGACGTTATACAGTCTATCCAGCAGGCCAATTAATACCGCAATGCATTAGAGTTTTTACAGATTTTGATGCAGCATTAAAATTATCCCGACAAGTGCATGGTTATTCTCGTTTGGGAGATGCGGGTGAATATTTAACCATTATACTTGGAGTCAACACCATTGATGCTTCGGTGGTTGGTAACTGGGAAATCACGGGGCATCGCTATTACCGCTATGAACCTGATGTCATACAGGATTTACATGAAATTTTGACTGCCAATAGACCGCCTGAATCAAGGTCTAATTTACGCCAGATAAAATATAAATCAAAAACACATTGGGAATTAGTGACCCAACCATAGCCCGCTAATCGCCGCAATCCCCTGACCGCCACAATTCCATGATTTTTCCAAATCAGACTCTGACACACCGCCTAAGGCATAAACAGGAATATTACATTGCTCAACCATTTGCTGAAATTTTTTCCACCCCAATGGTTTCTTACCAGGATGGGACTTTGTTGGTCGAACGGGAGACAAAACAGCAAATTCACAATTCAACTTTTCTGCCATTTTTATTTCATTTAAATTATGGCAAGATGCGCTGAGTTTAATCATCGACTGTTTTTTTGAAATTTTGAGATATTCTTGTTTTAGACGTTGGCTATTTAAATGAATGCCATCAACCTTACAATCTTTCATAAAATCAATTGGGCCATTGACATACAGCTTTGCACCCGACAACTGACAAATTTCCCTGGCATTTTCTGCGAATTCCAAATATTGATCGTAAGATACTGAAGGCAACCTTAATTGAACCAATTTGATGTTATTTTCCAAACATTTATTCAAACCATTCATTAATTCATCTTCATCAACGATATCAGGTGTGATTAAATATTTTTCGGGCATTCGTATGGCTTTAACAATTCCGTTATCTGCTTCGGGTAATTCAACGTTGTCTAAATCATCAACCGCCACCCATTCAATTGCCTGACCTTCATTACCTTCTGGCTCACCCTCAAATTGCTCAACCAACCAAACATCAAGTAACACTGACTTTTCAGTATATTGATGTTCAATACTGATTAACGGTCGGCATTGTTTGACCACGATATTCAATTCTTCGTCCAATTCTCTGATCAAAGCTTGCCTAGGCAGTTCAGCTTTCTCAATTTTACCACCAGGAAATTCCCATAAACCTGGCAAATGAACATTGTTTTTTCTTTTCGCCAACAAAACTTGATCATTTCTTTTAATGACACCCACAGCGACTCTGACCAATTTTGCAGAATGATGATTTGTAAAAATATGTTTATTTTGAGTTTTCATTCAATAAGTATTGCATTTATTCTGGCAAGTTTCCATTAACCTACCCCCCCTACTGAATCATAATTAAATAAAAATCATAAACATGAACTAAGCTGATAATGAGGAAGGAAAGAAGCAACCTATTTTCAATTTAGGGAAAACACTATCATGTCTGATGATGATTTTATATTTGTTGACGAAGACCCAACAACAGACAGCGCTAACGCTCTGGATACCGCCAATTGCTGGAAAGTATTGATTATTGATGATGACGAAGAAGTTCACAAAGTCTCCCTACTCGCCATGCGTCAAATCGAATATTCGGGCAAACATTTGTCTTTTTTACATGCTTATTCAGCCAAGGAAGGTCGTGAATTGATACGACAAAACCCTGATGTTGCAGTCATACTGCTTGATGTGGTGATGGAAGAAGAAGATGCTGGATTAAAATTGGTTGAGTATATTCGCAAAGATTTGAAAAACTTATTTCCCCGAATTATTTTGAGAACAGGACAACCTGGCAGTGCGCCAGAAAAAGAAGTCATTTATAAGTATGACATTAATGACTACAAAGAAAAAACCGAACTGACTGCCAATAAATTATACATCACCATCATTTCTGCGTTACGTGCATTTGAAGACATCGTTCGTATTGAACGAGGACGCAAAGGTTTATCTCAATTAATCAAATCAGCCAATGAATTGTTTAAATCCAACAATCTCGATTCATTAATTGCCTGTTTATTAGAGCAAATTTTATCACTGACAGGCTTAGAAAAAAATGCCTTATATAGTAATGCATCAACTTTTTATAGTGAATTACCCATGGCAAATCATGGGCATGAGTTACGAGTGGTTTCAGGAACAGGACGATTTTCTAAACAAGCAGGAAAAACAGTTGCTGAGGTAGTCGATACGGTTATTTTAGAAAAAATAAGACAAAAGAAAAGTTTTTACTCCAAAGAATATCGTTTGGTTTTTACGCCTCATTCAACCCATGAAGGATTTATTTTCATTGAAGATGGCGAACATGAACCCGATGATCTTGAAATCTACCTACTCGAATTATTGGCAGTAGAGGCTTCAATTGCCTACGAAAATGCACAGTTAAATCAAGACTTGGTTGACACACAAAAAGATATTATACAGATGCTCGGTTCACTGGCAGAATTTAAATCCAATGAAACGGGTCAGCATGTTATTAGAGTTGGTGAATACACCGCATTGTTGGCACAAAAAATTGGCTTACCCAATGCCGAAGTAGAATTATTACGGCTGGCGGCACCGATGCACGACATTGGTAAAATTGGCATACCTGATATCATCTTGCATAAACCAGGTAAATTAACAGCCGAAGAATTTAAAATCATGAAAAAGCACACAACTATCGGCTACGAATGTCTGGAAATAAGCCAAAAGCCGTTGATACAAGCGGCGGCAATCATTGCACTACAACACCAGGAAAAATGGGATGGCAGTGGCTACCCTCATGGACTCAACGGTGAAGAAATACACTTATATGCCCGATTAACGGCATTAGCCGATGTATTTGATGCCCTTCTATCTTCCCGCTCTTATAAACCTGCATGGCCTGAGAATAAAGTTAAATCATTCATTGAAGAACAGAAAGGAGTACATTTTGACCCTACTTTATCACAATTATTATTGGATAGTTTTGATGAGTTTTTAAATATCAGGCATCATATTGAAGATTAAGAATTATGACTGACAGCAAATTATATCTGGAAATTATGTGGAATATTCACCTCACTGTGCTCGATATTATTGGGTATATCAACTGTAAAACAAACACCTTCTCCTAACGTGCTGTCACAGGTCACCACACCCTTTAATTTTTGTTGTACCAAGTTAAAAACCAGGCTGAGACCCAAACCGCTACCACCTTTTTCTCTTGCTGTGGTAAAAAAAGGCTCAAAAATACGACTCATCTGTACTTCAGACACGCCTTTGCCATCATCCCGATAAGTTATTCTCATGATCTCAGAAGATAACTCGATGACTTGCAGTGAAATAACACCGTAAACGCCCTCATCATAAGCATGCATTAATGAATTGATGATGAAATTTGTAACAATTTGCGCAATAGCACCAGGATAACTATTAAGAATCAATCCCTTGTCACAATTTATCTCAATTTTATGATGGGTTCGTTTAAGTTTTGGCCGTAAACTTAACAACACTTCACTCAAATAATCGGCCAAATTGAATGAACGTATTTCATCATGTATCTCATCAATTGCAATTTTTTTTAAGCTTTTGACCATCTTTGCTGCTTGTTCAAGACTATTAGAAACAATATGATGTGACTCACTGATTTCCATTAAATACTGATCTAAAGATGATTTTTTTAAACCGAGCTTAACCTGATTAACAAAATTTTCATCCAAATCTGAAATATAAGAAATAGCCGTTAACGCATTACCAACAGGCGTATTAATTTCATGTGCAAAACCTGCCACCATACGACCTAATGACGCAATAGTTTCACTTTGTACCAAATAATCTTGTGTCGCTTTAAGTTTTTTTAGAGAATCTTCTAATGCCAAATTTTTCTCTTTAATTTGAGCCTCTGACTTTTTCCGTTCATTGATATCCGTAATTGAACCAGCCATTCGGTAAGGTTCATCATCTTCATCAAACAAAAGAATAGATCGACCTTCAACCCATAAATAATGACCATTTTTATGTAACAAACGATATTGCATCACAAAATGCGTTGAAAGATTAACGGCAGCATCGGTCCATCGAATCAAAAAATCACCCAAATCATCAGGATGTATTAATTTAATCCAACCATGAAAATTAGTCTCAATTTCATTGTTCTGATAACCCAACATACCGATCCATCTTTCAGAAAAATAATAAGACCCCGTACTAACATTCCAATCCCAAACCCCATCATTTGTTCCTTGAATCACCAAATTAAAACGTTCTTCACGATCTTGTATTTCTTTGAGGTAAGTACGCTCTATTGCCAATAGATCTGTCGATTGTTCTGAGTCATTGTTAATCATTATTTTCTGTCCCCTAAAGCGAATGATTACTTTCTATTTTAAATAACTCAGTGATATGGTATAAATCTAAATAAATCAATTCAATCATCTGATTTATTTAATTTAAAACTCATCTCATGAAATTATCACAAATTATTTTATTCTTCTTCATCAGCATTCCCATCATAGAAATTTATTTTCTAATTGTGGTCAGTGATGAAATTGGCTGGCTTCAAACCATTTTACTCGTCATTATCACTGCCATGATGGGCGTTTCTCTTCTTCGTCATCAAAGCATGGCAACCTTAATGAGAGCCCAGAAAAACATGTCGAATGGCCAGTTGCCTGCCAACGAAATCATTGAAGGCATCGCACTGTTAATTGGTGGAGTTTTATTACTAACTCCTGGTTTTTTTACCGATACCATTGGATTTATTTGCTTGATTCCATTTTTAAGAAATAATATCATCAAGTTTTTTTTACTCAGGCAGGCCGTCAAGCAAGCCAAAAGCACGTCACAATATGACCAGGTTTTTGGCGACAATCCACAGCAAGAAAACCCAAATAATAAACCACGTCGCCCCCCTGAAGTCATCGAGGGGGAGTTTAAACGAGAAGATTGAACGCTCATTGGATGATAAGAATCAAATATAATGACACCCAATTCGACCTATGACATTCTAATTATTGGCAGTGGTGGCGCAGGACTGAGTTTAGCCCTACATCTCGCTCCTTTTTCTAAAATTGCCATGATTTCTAAAGGCAGCCTGAAAGAAGCCAACACCTATTATGCTCAGGGTGGTATTTCTGCCGTGCTGGACAAATCTGACTCATTAGAATCACACATTGGAGATACTCTGCTCGCTGGTGCTGGCTTATGCAAGAAAAATATTGTTGAAAAAGTGGTCGCTCAAGGCAAAGCCTGCATTGAAGAATTACACCAAAAAGGGGTTGTTTTTACCCACCAGAAAAAAGCGGATGGCCATCTGGAATACCATTTAACCAAAGAAGGTGGTCACAGCCATCGGCGAGTTGTTCATGCTGCTGATGCCACAGGCAATGCCATTCAAAACTCACTGGTTCAACGAGCCATTGAACATCCTAATATTGAACTATTTGATGACCACATTGCGGTTGATTTAATTACTGGCAACAAACTTGGTCTTAAAAACAACCAATGTTTTGGTGCTTATATCTTTGACAGAAAAACTGAAAAAGTCATTTTAGTTAAATCCATATTTACGGTACTTGCAACAGGCGGAGCCAGTAAAACCTATCTTTACACCAGCAACCCAGATATTTCTACGGGAGATGGCATTGCCATGGCATGGCGTTCTGGTTGTAGAGTAGCTAACATGGAATTTATTCAGTTTCATCCAACCTGTTTATATCATCCCGAAGCAAAATCATCACTCATTTCAGAAGCAGTAAGAGGTGAAGGAGGCCTATTAACTTTGCCTGATGGCACTCGTTTTATGCCTGATTACCACGAAAAAGCAGAGCTTGCCCCTAGGGATATTGTGGCAAGAGCCATCGATCAGGAAATGAAAAAACGAGGTATTGATTGTGTCTATTTGGACATCCACCATAAATCTCCAGAATTTATCAAATCCCATTTTCCCAACCTCTATTCCAAATGTCTTAAATTTGGTTATGACATGACAAAACAAGCCATTCCAGTCGTACCTGCCGCTCACTATACTTGTGGCGGTGTGGTCACCGATGAAAATGCTCAAACGGATATTCCTCATTTATATGCCATAGGAGAAGTTGCCAGCACGGGCTTACATGGAGCCAATCGCATGGCAAGCAACTCATTATTAGAATGCCTGGCATTTGCCCGTTTTGCCGCCAATGACATTAAAGTCAAATTAAACACTGACGTCACCATGCCCGAAATACCTGAATGGGATGAAAGTCAGGTGACTGACTCAGATGAAGAAGTGTTGGTACCACATAACTGGGGAGAATTAAGACGCTTTATGTGGGATTATGTCGGCATTGTCAGAACCAATAAACGACTGGAACGAGCCCAAAGAAGAATCAAATTATTACAACATGAAATTGCTGAATATTATGGTCATTTCAAAGTCACCAATGACCTACTTGAACTGAGAAATCTTGTCACGGTTGCAGAACTCATTGTCGAATCAGCCATGCTTCGAAAAGAGAGTCGTGGACTGCATTATACGTTGGATTACCCAGAGAAGCTTGCCACCTCAAGTGATACAATTTTAATCCCTAAAAAAACCATTTAGGTATTTCTATCACTTAACAAGACACCCATAACCTTCAAAAATCAGCAAACTTATCAATAAACGCAATCAACTTTTCCAAAACCCTCGGAATAATTTTTCTTCGTTCCAGCAGTTTGGGTTTAACCTTTAACGTTTTAGCTATGTCATCCGCCAGTGGTTTTCTCTGTTCATACAAAAAAGTCTCAACCACTTTAACCACTGCATCTTTATCGAGGTTTTCTTCTTCACAAATGGCATTAAAGGCTTTTTCTTTCTCCGCATCCCACAACTTTTCAAATTCATCGGATATCGAATCACTGTCTGTGATGTTTAATAAATTCTCATCAATGAACTTTTCAATTAACTCACGCTTTGATCTGAGTTGTTTCTGGCCATTGATCATATTGATGATGGTTTTTTTCTGTTCTTCTTTTTCTTCATCCTCGGCATCTTTGTATCTTGCCAACAGTTTGAGGATATAAGTCACGTTAATTTCATCTTGGTGAATCAGTTCAAGTTCGAAATCAACATCTTGTAGAATAGAAACTTTTTCACGTTCATGATGCTGTTTTACATTGTCATAAAGGTCAAGGTATTTACTTTTGTAATCTTCAAAGTCTTGTTCTGTTATGGTGACATCAGAAAACTTGAAGTCTGAGAAACTTTCCAAGACATTTTTGATTCGCATCATCTCTCTAAAAGCTTTGATAAATTCTAACTTCGATTCTTCATCCGCTAACTCATTCACACTGTCAATCGTTGGTGCAATAGATCTCAGGTTATTCAGTGCTTGTTCAAATTCTGCCAGATAATCTTCGTAAGGCTCCATTAAGATAATATCTTTTGCATCTTTATTGGAAAACAGTGCAATGGCATCATCTGTACTTTTCTTTAAATTTCTAAAACAAACGATATTGCCTTGAGACTTTTGTTCATTTAAAATTCGGTTAGTTCTTGAAAAAGCTTGTATCAGGCCATGGTATTTTAAGTTTTTATCGACATACAATGTATTAAGCGTTTTACTGTCAAAACCTGTCAGGAACATATTCACCACCAACAACAGGTCAATTTCTTTTTGCTTCACCCTTTTTGAAATATCATTATAATAATTGTAATAACTTTGGGTGTCTTTCGTGCTGAATCGAGTACCAAATATCTGGTTATAGTCTTCGATAAACTCATCTAGCTTTTCACGGCTGTGCTTATTCTCAGGTTTGGCATTATAAGGGGCACTGGCTTCTTTGATTTCACCACTGAAAAAGTCATCATCCAGACCATTCGCATCTTTGTCGTCTTCATTTGTTCCATAAGAAAAAATGGTGGCAATATTCAGTTTATGTGATTTGCTTTTAAACAGGTCATAATAACGAATCAGCGTGTCCACACTACTGACACACATCATGGCAGTAAACTCTTTGGCATGGGTTTTACGAGGATGGTTGGCAATAATGTAATCCACTATTTTTTCAAGTCGCTCGGGTGACTCCAATAACTCCTTAACATCAATATCTTCAACCTCTATATCAATGGCAGTCGCTCCATCGGTTTTATTCTTGTAACGACCCACATATTCAATCGAGAATTTCAGTACATTGTCATCATTAATCGCATCCGTAATAACGTACTTATGCAGACAGTCATCAAACAGTGTAGTGGTGGTCCTTTTACCCAGTTTATTACCCGTGGCATTTTCCGCAAAAATAGGTGTGCCTGTGAAACCAATCATCTGGTTGTTGTCGAAGAACTCGGTAATTTTCTGGTGAGTTTCACCAAATTGGGAGCGATGACATTCATCAAAAATAAAAACAACCGACTTATCCTGCAACCGTTCCATTGAGGATAAATATTGTTTTTTACTGATGGCTGTATTTAATTTCTGGATGGTGGTGACAATGAGTTTTGTATCATCGCCAAACTGTTTGACCAATGCCTTGGTATTATCCGTTCCATCAACAGAACCATCACTGAAACTATTAAACTCTTTGGTCGTTTGATAATCCAAGTCCTTACGATCCACTACAAAGATCACTTTATGGACTTGTGGCAATTTCATCAGGATTTGAGCTGTTTTAAATGAGGTCAGTGTTTTGCCTGACCCTGTGGTATGCCAAACATAGCCATTTTTATTTGAATTCACCACCCGATCAATAATGGCCTCGGTGGCATGATATTGATAGGGTCTGAGCACCATGAGTATTTTGGGGACTTCTGCCAAAACAATGTATTTACAGATCATTTTAGACACATGGCATCGTTCTAAAAAATCATCCGTAAATTCCTCAAGATTGGTGATATTCTGGTTGTCTTTATCTGCCCAAAAAAAAGTCTGTTTAAAAGATTGTTTGCGGTTATTGGCATAATATTTGGCATTGACACCATTGGAGATCACAAACAGTTGGGCATAATGGAATAAGGCACTATTTGAACCAAAGGAATGACGCTGATAACGATTGATCTGGTTAAAGGCCTCTTTGAGTTCAAGCCCTCTGCGTTTCAACTCAATCTGAACCAAAGGCAGACCATTGATCAGAATGGTTACATCATAACGATTTTTATATTGACCCTCGATGGTAACTTGCTGAGTCACTTGAAACAGGTTTTGACACCAATGCTCACACTCCAAAAATTCAATGTATTTGGTGGTACCATCATCACAACTCAGGACAAACTTATCCCGCAGAGTTTTGGCTTTTTCAAAAACAGAACCTTTATTGAGGTGATTAACAACCCGTTTAAATTCTTTATCCGTCAGTGTGATCTTGTTATGTTTTTCCAGTTGGGATTTAAGATTGGCCAATAATTTGGTTTCATCATCCACCAAAACTTTTTCATAGTTCAAAGAGACCAATTGCTTGATTAAATTGTCCTCTAAAACTGCTTCACTTTGATGACTCATAACTTCATCACCTAACTCCTTTCTCTGTCCCACACTTTCTCGTTCTCACACTCCTGCGTAGAAATGCAGGCCGAGCTACAATTAACTCTGGCATGGGTTCCCACGCAGGAGCGTGGGAACCAGATTAATCTTAGAAATTTCTCGTTCCCACGCTCTGCGTGGGAATGCATACCCAACTCACCAGTCACGACAAACTTCCAGCAATCCCACATCGCCCATATAATCCCTAGCACTAGAATACCGCCAATACTCAGCCTTATCCACATAACCACGTTTAACCGGGTTTTGATGAATATAATCAATTTTCTGCCGCATCATTTCAGCGTTTTGTATTCATTCCGGATGCGCACCTTCCTGCCAGAACTGATACGCACGATCACCTTTATGAGCCTTTTTATAAAAAGCCAATTGGTCTAAAATTTGTTTGACATTATGGTCGTCTAAATAAGCGATTAACTGCTTGGCTGTATAGGATTTTAGTCGACCAATATCTTTGCCAAGGTTGTCACTTTGCAATACCAGATGAAGATGGTTTTCTAAAATAACATAGGCATACACTTTTAAGCCTTCACTCATTAAATGTCGCAAAGAATCAAACAGTATTTCAACCGTTTCAGGTCGAGTGAAAACAGGTATCCAGTGTAAAACGGTGAACGTAACAAAATGGGGAGACTTGGAATCGATGATTTTGTAACGACTTCTACCCATCAATCAAGTCCCGTCTGCATTCCCACGCCGGAGCGTGGGAACGAGAATGACTTTTTAGCTGATACGTTGATCCCATATTGTTCTCTCAGTGACTTCACTTCATTAATAACTTTAATTGAAGTCTCTTGATAACCTTCAATAGCCTGAGTTGTTCTAATGATTTTAGTCAATCCATTTTTATCTAGTGGATGTTTTTTCATAATACCCTTCTATTTATTACCAACCAACCTCTCGTTCCCACGCTCCTGCGTGGGAATGCAGACCGAGCTACAATCAACTCAGGTATGGATTCCCACGCAGGAGCGTGGGAACCAGAGTGATCGTTTTAGTCTATTATACAAACATTTGCTGTAATAGTGCTTTTTTAAATTGCTTGGTTTGGTCGAGTTGTTTTGAGACTTGGGTGATTTTGGAGTCTATTGAGGATAGGAAGTTGGCGATTTTTTGTTGTTCGGGTAAGGATGGTATAGATAGCATAATATCATTAAAAAACTCGATAACACTCATATTTAATAACCCATGGTTTCTAGCACCTTCTTGAGCAATTTTATGTAACTCTCTATTGATATTGCCATCATTAAAAAATTGTTCAAAGAAAGACACATTGTCTTTTTTTATTCTGAAGCAAATATACAATGTAGAAACGACACCTTTAGGATATTTTGTTAGCCTTTTTATAGCTCCCATAGGATATCCTTTTGAATAGCTTTTGTTATATGCAAAGTCGTTTCTGTTAAGTAAATAATACCCAGTAACATCTTTTGCTGAAACAGACTTGGTAAAATATTGCTCCTGGATAACTAACCCTTGTTGAGCAGATATTGTTAGAACATTCTTGTTATTTTCTTTATTTTTTTTTGTTACTCTTTCAGCAACATCCCTCAACTTCTTCTCAACCCAATCTGGATACTCTTGACCATCATCATCCTTGCCCTGAGCTTGCGAGGAAATGCCCTTGGGGCGAAACCGTATTTCTGGATTGCACGGTGAATTGCCGTTAGGCAAGAGAGAGTTGCTTGGGCGGAAGAGTTTTTGACTGATCCCTTTTTTATACTGTTCTAACAGG
This sequence comes from Methylococcales bacterium, assembly GCA_018671575.1. GTDB lineage: Bacteria > Pseudomonadota > Gammaproteobacteria > JABHGC01 > JABHGC01 > JABHHM01. The sequence goes on from JABHHM010000386.1 coordinate 15,264, forward strand.
GTTTGTTTTTTGGTCAGTTGCTCTATTTTTGTATCAACTGTGGTTAAGAATTGGGCGATTTTTTGTTGTTCTTGAATTCCATCACTACCTTCTGGTCTAAATATCTTAAAATTTCTTAGTGTCCCGAGGTTAAGAGCAGATTTTGCTCCAGAGTCATTTAATCTATTAAGCTTTTTATTTGAGACTCCCGTTGAGAGGTTATATGCTAAAAACTTAGCTGGTATTTTATTATTTGGACGGACTAAGGCTGTATGTTGATTTATGTATGCCTTCCCAAACCCTTTAGGTATTATTCCTATTTTCCCTAACTCAGCAGTAATTGAAACTAAAATATCATTTTCTTTTAGTGAGGTTCTTTCTCCTTCCGAACCATTATCAGGAAGAGATACAAATTTTAGTTCATCCAACAGCAGATGTATTCCGTATCTATTAAGGTTGGTCATTCTTATGAATTTTGAACCCTCAAGGGAATAATACTTAGACCAATCCCTCGAACCGCTTGTGACAGTTTGGCTTAATTCTTTAATTGAAACCTCTCTCCATTTAGTGTGAGCTTCCGGTAAGCGTGCGTGACAGTATTCCATTATTATAATTAAATAGCTTTCCATACTATTATCAGAAAAGGAAAGCAGGATGAATGATTTACAAAAGTTACCGCCATCACCTTCACTACGGGACGTTATAAAAAATTTCAACGATTGGCGAGAAACCAGAGGGAAAATGGGTAAAACACCTCATATTCTCATGGAACAGGCATTTTCATTAGTCGGCCATTATAAAACAAGCGATATTTGTAAATCACTTCATTTGTGCCATTCTGATTTCAAAAGAAAACT
>JABHHM010000014.1 GCA_018671575.1 Methylococcales bacterium
CAGATTACTCATGCTAAAAATGCATTGGTTACCTATTATTCCAATATTTCAATCCAGCATAGTTTTTTAGAAAATAATGAAACAGCATTACGCCTATTGAATTCAAAAAATATTCAGATTAAATACAACCAAATCAATCACAACAGCAAATCTGCCATTATTATCCGTGAATCCAACCCCATCATAACAAACAACACCATTACCTTTAATCGTCTGTCAGGTATTACCATAAAAAATGCATTCCCCCAAATAAAGCACAATGCAATTTATTCTAATAATTTTCTGAACATTTTAATCAGCAACAAAAGCAATGAAGCGCTTAATTTAAAAGACAATTATTGGGGAAGCACCAGTTTTTTCAAAATATCTGACAAAATTGCAGGCAACTACAAAAATAGTCGTTGCTTAAAAAAAGAATCAGCACCCTATCAATACAAAAAATTAGGTTATAGACGCTTTAATGGCACATTTAAAAATTCTAAAAAATCACCACTAAATGAAATACTCAGCCAGAGTGCCAATGACTTTAAAAAAGGACATTTTTCACACGCTTACAAAAAACTTATTTATTTCAGCAAACAACAAAAACATCCTGCAGCCTATTATTTACTAGGACGCATTTATAACTATGCAGGAAAACATAAAGAATCAACCAAAAACTTTCTTAATGCCTATAAACTTTCACCCAAAGAAGCAGGTTACAGTTATTACTTGGGCAGGCAATACTTAAAGTCGGGAAAAACCGATAAAGCCATTAAACTGTGGAAAAGACAATTACAAAAACAAAAATCTGAGGACATATTAAATATATTGAAAGCCCTACATTAATTTTTAATATGAAAACAATCCTTCTAGCGCCAATGGATGGCTTAACTGATTATTTTATACGCCAAATTTTTGCACAGTTAGGAGGATACGACCAATGCGTTACAGAATTTTTAAGAATTACCACCGCTGTTCAATCAAAATTTGCCTTTTACCGCTGCTCTCCTGAACTGAATCCCCATCATTATCTCGACAACCCAAACCTATGTGGCAAAACACTCACGGGACACCCCGTTTATTTACAGTTGTTAGGCAGTGACCCTGAATTACTAGCCGAAAATGCCTTTCGAGCCTCACAATTAGGCTGTCTTGGCATTGACATTAATTTTGGTTGCCCTGCCAAAACAGTGAATCGACATCATGGTGGCGCAAACCTGCTAAAATATCCTGAAACAATTTATAAAATTATTCAAACAATTAGGCAAGCCCTACCATCATCTGTCGATTTAACCGCAAAAATGAGGCTGGGTTATGAAGATAAAAGTCTTGCCATTGAAAATGCCCAAGCGATTGAATCAGCTGGAGCCAGTCGAATCACCGTTCATGCCCGCACAAAAATTGAAGGCTACAGACCGCCTGCTCACTGGGAATATATTGCACGCATCAAACAAAATGTAAACATTGACATCATTGCCAATGGTGAAATATGGAATATTGAAGATTATCTAAAATGCATCACAATTTGTGAATGTGATCATATCATGCTAGGTCGAGGTGCTTTTTGTTGTCCTGACCTGGCTTTACAAATCAAGTCGCTACAACAAAAAAATCAATATACCCCGATGCAATGGAATCAAGTACAACCTCTGCTGGAAAACTATTTTCAATTATTGGTGCAACAAGGCGTTGTTCCTAAAAAGGTAACTGGACGTATCAAACTCTGGTTAAAATGGCTCTCTCCAACCTATGAAGAAGCAAACGAAATTTTCAACTTAATCAAACATGACAAACAATTAGACACCATCATTAATATTTTAAACATAAAAAAACCGAACAGTCTTAAATAACCATTCGGTTTGAAAAATTGGAATGAACTAAAATGATTCCAGCTGGGGGAAGCAAACGGGAGGGTTTAGAATCAAGTTATCCGTTCCATGAAAAAAGTATGACACAATAAATTAATAATTAATGTGATGAACTCCACACTTATTGTGGTCTGTGACATATAATTAGAGATAAATCAACATTTTCAATCGATAAAAATAATAAATTTCATAGGAAGTGTCATGCCAAAAGAATCACCTGATGATTTCCCTGTCATCCCCAAGGAATTAAGCTGGCTTTCTTTTAACCAAAGAGTGTTACAAGAAGCAGAAGACCCCAGTGTCCCCATTATTCAACGCATTCGTTATCTTGGAATTTTTTCCAACAATTCAGATGAATTTTTTCGTGTTCGAGTGGCTGATGTCAAACGGCTCATTTTATTTTCTGGTGCCAAACAAAGCGAATATTCCAAACAACTGCTTGAAAAAATAACCCGAAACGTCCTCAAGCAACGAAAAACATTTGAAAAAACACTCTCTTCGATTCTCACAGAATTACGACGCCGTCACATTTATTTAGTCAATGAAAGACAACTAACAGACAAACAAGGGCTTTATGTAAAGCAATACTTTCATGAAAAAATATTACCCGAACTTTCTTTGGTTTTTTTGGATGATAAATCACCCCTCCCCCATTTAAAAGAAGGCTCAATCTATCTGGCAATTCAAGCTTGCCACAATGATGCACAACGTTATGCCATCCTTGAAATCCCAACCAATAGATTGGATCGTTTTATCTTAATTCCACCTAAAAATAGAAAACACAACAAAGTTTTAATTGTGCTCGACAATGTCATCCGTTACTGTCTAGAAGATGTCTTTATTGGCAGTATTCCGATTGATGAAGTTCATGCTTTTACCATTAAAATAACCCGAGATGCTGAATTAGAACTGGGTGAAACAATCACCAAATCATTACTTGACAAAATGACCACCAGTTTAAAAAAACGCAGCTTTGGTATTCCTGTTAGAATGATCTATGACAGCAATATGCCACAAAAAATGCTGGATTTCATGACAAAAAAACTGGGATTCAAACACAGTGACAACTTAATTCCTGGCGGACGTTATCATAACTCTAAAGATTTCATGAGCTTTCCCAATTTAGGCCCCAGCTATTTGGAATTAAAAGAGTTGCCGTTAATTCCTGTCCCTGAACTTGAAACCACGGGTAATATTTTTAATTGTATCAGCCACCAAGACTGCTTACTTTATTATCCTTACAATTCATTTTCCTACATCATCAAATTACTACGAACAGCCGCCATTGACCCAACTGTCCGCAGTATAAAAATCAATTTATACCGAGTTGCCTCTAAATCTAAAGTCATTGAGTCTTTGATCAATGCGGTTAGAAATGGCAAAGAAGTAACAACGGTTGTGGAACTACAAGCCAGATTTGATGAACAAGCAAATATTGGCTGGGCTCAGCGCCTAACAGAAGCAGGAGTACAAGTTATTTTTGGTATTCCTGGATTAAAAGTCCACTCAAAACTCATTGTCATAAAACGCCAAGAAGGCAATACCTATAAATATTACTCACACATTGGCACAGGCAATTTTCACGAAAAAACAGCACGAATTTATACTGATTTTAGCTTATTAACGTATGACCAGGAAATTGGCAAAGAAGTTGAAAAAGTTTTTGACTTCATTAAATACACTCACCATCGACACACCTTTAAAAAATTACTGGTCTCTCCCTACGACAACAGAACAAGCATCACCGCATTAATCGACAACGAAATTAATTATGCCAGCAAAAGAAAAACAGCCAGAATCACCATTAAATGTAATAACTTAGTCGATAAAACCATCGTAGACAAACTATACGAAGCTAGTCAGGCGGGTGTTTCAATCCGTCTAATTATTCGAGGCATGTGCTCCATTGTACCTAGCATACCTGGCATCAGTGATAATATAGAAGCCATCAGCATTGTTGACCGCTATTTAGAACATGCCAGAGTGTACATTTTTCACAACAAAAACAAACCCAAATACTATATTTCATCAGCAGATTTAATGACCCGAAACATGGATCACCGCGTTGAAGTCAGTTGCCCCATCAGCGACCCAAAACTACAGGAAAAAATTCAGAAAATACTCGATTATCAATGGAATGATCGTGTCAAAGCACGGGTCTTAAATGACAAACAAGACAATCAACTCAAACCCAGAGGCAATCGACGAAAAATCAGATCACAACATCAAATTCACCGATTCATGTGCCTAAGCGCTAAAGAAAGCATGAAAAATAATATTGATCCAGAAACTTAGGAGTCATTTTGTCTATTTTTTTAGATAAAATGATATAACTATTCAAGCTATAAATTATTTTTTCTCAAAAATAATTCGATAAGTGTCTCAATTGCACTGGCTTGTTGTGAAGATAATTGCCTGAATTTGTAGATAACTTTTCTCTCGTCATCAGATAACACTTCATATTCAGCTCGAGTTTCATGGCTAGTCATGCCCTGTTTATCAAAACCATATTGTAACCATGAACATTGCACACCTAAAATTCTTGCAATTTCAGGAATTCTTGAGGTTGACGGCATCGCTTGACCATCAATCCATTTTTTTACCGCCTGCCCCGACACGCCAAATAATTTTCCCAGCCTTTTTTGTTCATTTTCTGAAACGCCTAGATTCTTTAATGCCAATTTAAAGCGTTTAGAAAACTCATTTTTTACCTGTTGCCTGCTATCTTCATAATTCATGATTAAATATTAATTGAACAATCAATAATAATCAGTTATTTAAAAATAACTATTGGTTACCAATAAATCAAAACATGAATTTAAAAAATAATTGGAATAGTATCTGAAAAACCTAACTTAAGGAGAACAAACAAAAATCACTTTATTATGAGGCAACTCACATGAAATAATTTAGGCAGCTTCCATTTTATCTTAAGATTGTATTTGAGCTCAATTTATCTAAGTTATTTCGTAACATATATACGAGATGAAAACAAAAATTGGATCAAAACGATAGTTTAATGCCAAAGTTGATAAATAAAAATCTAGCTTTATTGAGATCCACGCTGTCTGCTGTCAAGCTAAAATCAACAACATCATGTTGCAACGCCAAAGTCACCGCTTTTTGCCTAATCAGCAATAATGAATCCAATTTTATTCCATACTTTTGGTATCGAATACCAACCTGCTGAAATAAATGATCTGCAATTCTATCTGCCACATACAATATGTGATAGTTTTTATTGAATGAAAATACATTTAAAAAATGAATTTTTGAAGAAAGTTTTTGTTTGAAATTATTATGTTGTTCAACACCTTGAATAATCGGCCTTACATTCAAGGAACCATCTAAGTTTCTAATACTGACATTGGTGGTTGCATCTGCAATGGTTTGAGGTGCATTTTTCCATTGAATTTCAGCAAAAGCATCTTTTATAAATAAATTAATTGACCAGCGGTTTGTCACTGCATAGTTCAAACCAATATCAACGGCAAAACCATGCCCTTCAGGCTCTGTATAATTAACACGATCAAATAAACGGTCTTCGGAATATAGATAATCAACAGCCAGATCAAAACCATAATCGTTGATATTTGTTGCTACTGCTTGACCATTTATTTTTCCATCAATCAACCAGTTTGCCTTCAACCAAGAAATAGCCATAGTCAAAGAATTATTCTTATTGAAAAACCATTCATAAGAAGCTCGCCAACCTTGACTAATCTGATGCCCTATTTCCAGACTCAGCTGATATTGTCGATTGGCATCAAGATCTTGGTCATTTTGTGTTTTATAATAAAGTTCAGCGGTATCTTCTGAAAACTCAAGCCAGTAATCATATCGGGACAACCAAGCTAATGACCAGTTTTTGTACTTGACACCAACTGTTGCCTGATTAAAACTGAACGCAAAGTCACTCTGTTGAAAGTCTTCTGTTTTCCAGTCATCTGTGTAGGCTTTAATAGGGACAGAACCGCTGTAGGTTAATGAACTAATATCAGTGAAAATTTGTAGATCATTAGAATAAACAATCGTTGGATAACACAGTAAAATAATAAAATAAAATCTTTGTAGAACATTCATATTTGTAAATAATCAAAAAAACAGGGTCTACCATTGAAGTAAACCCTTACTCAACATCAGGAAACTAGAACAGACTTTCAAATGTACCATCGCTAAATGAAATTTTGATAAAATCTTCCAACTCAGTAATATCAGCCACTTTTACACCATCTTTTGTTTTAATATCACCTGTTAGTAAATTTTTACCTGTCGAATCATCAATACTGAGAGTCATAACAGAATTACTGCCTATGAATTTCAAGTTGCCAGTGAGAATTTTGGCGGCATTATTGCCGATCGAATTACCACTTGCATCACGGCAAGAGGTATTGTGAAATGAAGAACCAAAGCCAAAATTACTGTAAAAATTAAAACAGTTTTTACCTGTGGCGGGGTTTAAAACACCAGTCAATCGTTGATTTTTTCGCCAAAGCACCAGAACCTCTAGGTAATCGACAGATAATATTATCTCTTGTTTATCATGAGATAATTTTAAGTCAAGAACAAAAAAAGTCACATTATCAACGATACCCACATCAGGAACGATACCCACATCAGGATCAATACTAAATAAAGCAGTAAAACCTACTCTTGCATCAGGCTTTTCTCCCAACGAAGCATTAAAGTTAATATTCAGAATACCGTTTCCAAATTCACTTCCTCTGGGATTAAATTGATTTGCATCCGTTAACTCCGCATAGATACTAATATTGGTAGAATTCGTATTGTTGGAAATTTTACCAAAAAGCTCTATAAAAGAAGGATTATAGATAGCTGTACCCGTTGCAGAATTCTTTGAATCAGTAGAACAGACTGAACATTTCACCAACTCAAATTCAAAGAAACCCTCGAATGAAATCGGATTGGAAAAACCACTTCCTGACTGCTCGATAGTGCCATCGTAGGAAAAGTTTGCCGTCTTGAGGTCAGAAAAATTTTGGATAAACTCCTTATTGACCACTTCTGTCAAGGTCACAGATGGCTCATTGTTGTTAAAATCCTCCAGTGCAAAACATGGGCTGTTACCGAACAAACCATCATGGCTTTCGTAATTATTTCCATTATCATCTTGTGAATTTACCGACAAATTTGACAGTTTAATACTTTTTATTTGTGAATCCAGTGCAGGACTGAAACTTGCTTCCAAAAACCGAGATTGTGTCGCAACCGAAACGCTCGCACTGGTCGATGATGGAAAAATAAAAACTGAATTACTTGTCACATTGGATAAATTTGTTCTATTGGAAAAACTGACAGAGCCACCAAAATTGCTACAAGCTTTTCCATTATACAATGTTATATATTCTTCATAACTTGAAACTTTCCCCGTAGTATGAGGAAAAGCAATATTACCTTGAGTTTCAAGTAAAGTTACCAGTTTTCCCCCATCAAAAGCCATTTTGAACGACAATATATCAGTAGCATCGCTACCACTATGATCATTCGCTGGATCATTTGTAGCCACAGAGACACTACTCCAATCAGAAACATCACCATCAACGGTTATCGATGCCGTTGACATGATATTCAGCACCTCGACAGCAATATTAATACTATCCCCCTTTTTAATTTCCTTACCATTGAACACGGCTGTAATTTTCAGATTTTCGGCAGGTAATGTTGCCACAATCGTATTATTACTTTTATCAACCGTATAAGTTCCTCTGGGGTTTTCAGAATTTCCTGCATTGCCATTACCTGACAAATTAGATGTCACCACTTTGTTTCTACCAAAATCCAGTTTGACATCACCCAGCTCAGCATGATTAAAACTCATTGAAAAAGCCAGATTATCACTATCAAATGATGGATGTTTCACCAATTTTAATATTCCATCACTGACCAATACAAGTCCAGATTCAGTTGGATTTATATTCAGAGTTGTTTTCTTATTGTCCTTTTCATGAGTGACAATACCATAAATATCCATTATCAACCTAGCGTCAGTCCCATTAATTAAGGGTGATGTAGCCGTAATGCCAAAACGACAATTACCGTTAACGCCATCAACATCAATATCACGCTCATCATTATCACCACTAACAACTGCCGTACCCTCAAAAGTATTGGTACTGATGGTATAATTACCATTGGGAGGCAACGTTGCCGTTCCTTTATTGGCATCAATAAACCCTTTAATGGTATTTGGAAAAGTTTTCACACATTCTGTGGCATCTGTTTGAACCAATTTTGCCAAGTCAGTCGATACTTTTAGCTCATCAGCAAATTGTTGTGCTGGTGACGTCAAGCCCTTCCCCAATTCACGAATGTTATAACCAAATTCTCTGGCAGTCGCCAACATGGTCTTGGCATTTTCAATATCACTATCTGACTCAACCACTCCAATGGGTGTAACCACCCCATTTGTATCTTTTGCTAAGTTAATTTTTTGTCGCATGGTATTAGTTATACTAATAAAATGACTGGTCAGCCCTGTATTTTTTATTGCCGTGATATTGGAGTTATTATTGAATTGATCTTCAACTTGTGCTTTCAAGAGACTGAGAGAAAAGATATTTCCTGACTCAGGTATGGTCGATGTTATTGTCCCGTTTCTGAAAGTCTCAGCCAATAAATTCACTGCACCATTGACAGTTTTAGTATTCAAAACGCCCTGTTTTGCGACGGCAGAATTAAATGCAGCATAGACAATTTGTGCATCAGTTGCATTTGTAGGTATTGTTTTGGTTGTATCCAACGGCTTGGTTGTCACGGGATTAATACCGATCAAGTCCTTTATCGCACTATTGGCTACTTTTATACTGTTACGTGAAAAGTCACCCGTATTACGTATGCGCTCTGCCGCCATGTGAGTATAAGGTGTTACATGCACCGTATTAATTCCATCATTGGCATTAGACAATAATGTGCTTAAAGTCAATGTCGGCAATTTAAACTTCTCACCAAATGCAATTGAATTATTACTGTCATCCAGGCATCCAGATGTCACATCACAGATCATTTCAGTATCACCATCAGATTCAACCAAAATTTTGATGGGACCACCACCATAACTATTATTAAGAATGACTGAATAAGCACCTTGTGCATCGGTATCAACAGGGCCAGCAACGGTTCTCAACACATTTCCACTACTGTCAAGCTCGACAATTGTAACAACAGCCCCCATTAAAATACCCTTGGATGCCACGCCAGATACTGTTTGTGTAGACACAGGAGAGTTACCAGAACCATTTGATGAATCAGATGAACCTCCAGTACTTCCAGAACCACACCCAACCAATATTGTCGCCATCAGACAACAAACCCATAATTTATTCAAACACATACAATTCTCCTGATCATAGCTGGTTTACAATCTAATTTTTTAAAAAAGGCTTTCAAAGGTACCGTCAGTAAAAGTCACTTTAATGAAGTCGCCCTGTTCGCTAATATTTGCCACTGTTTTATCATCCAAAGTTTTAATATCACCAACAATAACCCGTTTTCCTGTTCTTTGATCCTGCTTCAATACCATTACCGAGTTATTTCCTGTGAATTTCAAAACTCCCTGTATAATATCTGATACAGAATTGCCAATAATTTTTTGATTTGCGTCACGACAAAAATCACCTGAGGAATTATTGAAAAAAACACATTGATCAGCATTAATCACATTGCTGATTGTAAAATTTTGCTGAGCAAAATCACCAATGGCTTTAAGACCATCACCTTTGATTTCAAGAGACTGACCATTTTGAGACAATGTCAAAATCACATCTGACACGGTGACACTATCAGGTGTTGTTTCGACCTTGTCACTTGAGGGCTGTATTGCATAGAGTGTACTGAAAGAGACCACTGTATTTGGTCTGTTTTCCAATGACACATTAAAACTGACCGCTAAATTGACTTGCCCAGATTTATTTCCCCGCCCATCATAACTCTCGGGATTCAGCAAACCTATTGTGATAGCAGCATCAATACTGTTGGTATTATTGCTCAGCTTTCCTGACAATGAGAACTTTGCCAAATTGAATACTGCACTGCCAGTCACAACATTTAATTGTGCTTTAGTACAGGTAGGACATTGTACCGTGGAAAACTCAAATGCCCCCTCAAATTTCGCAGGATTAATAAAATCAGAACCCGATTGCTCAACCGTTCCATTAAAATGAATATTCGCTGTTTTTATGTCTGAGAAATTCTTAATCAATTCTAAGTTCGTTACTTCGGACAACGCGGGCGTTCCTGATGAATCATACGAAAAACCAGGCATCTCTATTCGTGTATTGACAATATCATTTTTCTTGATTGTATTATTTGGAAAATCCATGGTTATTGTCATGGGTGAAGAAAAAAAGAAGGGAGGATAATTGCGGTATTCAAAATATTTTGGAAAATGAGCTACAAGTTTTTTATTAATATTGTCAACCGTATAAGTACCTTTTATATTATCAGATCTATTCCTCAAAAAGACCGATAGATCCTTTTCAAAGGCTAAATAAATATCCCACTTTAAACTACTGTCAACAAATGCCATCTCAAATGATAACTCATCCGCATCGAATGAAGGACTTTTAGCCAAATTCAGAGACTGGTCACTGACCAATTCAAAACTACCATCATTGATTGTCAGCAAGATGGATTTATTGCCTTTTTCGTATTTAATCGTTCCTGAAATCAGTGATTTCAATATATTTGATGAAATAATTGGCACTGGAAATTTTAATGTTATATTGACGACACAACTTGTATTGATTCCATCAATGGTCATGGTACGCTGATTATTGTCACCACTTATCTGTATGCTACCGTCAAAAGTATTGGTTTTAACACTATAGTTACCATTAGCGGGTAATAACTCCGAACCTTTATTCGAATCTATAAACCCTTTAATTGTGTTTGGAAAATTATTTAGACAAGATGATGCATCTGACTGAAGTGATTCTGCCAAGGTACTTGTGGACTGAATCTGCTCTGAAAATTGTCGAACAGGTGAATTGGTACCTTTACCAAGTTCCTGAATATTAAACCCAAAACTACGTGCTGTTGACAACATTGCTTTGGCATTCTCAATATCACTATCCGATTCAACGACCCCAATAGGAGTGACCACGCCACCTACATTATTCGCAACTTTTTGTTTTATAGTATTAATATCAGTTGAAAACTGACCTGCTAAGTCTCCTGTACTACTACTTGCAATCTTCTGTATGATTTTAGGATTATTATTGAACTGATCCTCTGTCTGTGTACGAATACTGTCTAATGAAAATTCACTACCTGATGAAGAGGCATTTATGCTTCCCCCCTTAAATGACTCAGCCAGAAGACTAACTGTGCCACCTATTTTTTTATTTTGTATCACTGCCTGTTTTGCTATCGCTGAATTAAATGTTGAGTATATAATTTGATCATTAGTCGCATTCACAGAAATATCTTTCGTTATATCAATCGGCGTAGTATTAACTGGATCAATACCAATCAGGTCTTTTATTGCACTATTTGCCTTTTTTATATTGTCTCCACTGAATGCTCCCTCATTTTTCACACTTTCTGCAGCCATGTGTGTGTAAGGCGTTACATGTGCAGTATTTTCGCCATCATTGACTGATGATAGCAAAGTTGTCATTTCCAAAGATGTGACAGACAAATTAACACCAAAAGCAACAGTCTTATTATTATCATCAAGACAACCAGAAGTCACATCACAGACCATTTCTGTATTACTATTAGCTTCAATCAAGACTTTGATCGGACCATTTGCATAAAGTTCATTGAGCGTAATGGAGTAATTACCAGAACTATCTGTGTTGACTGGCCCACCAACAATATTCAGCGTATTACCGTCTAAGTCCAGTTCGACAATGGTCACTGTAGCATCAATTAAAATACCCTTTGAAGCTGTTCCAGAAATAGATTTTGAAGGATTGGAACCAGAACTCCCCTGGCTTGTTGCATCAGAAAAATCGACTGAACTAGACCCTCCAGAACCAGAACCACAGCCAATCATTAAAAACACCAATAAACCACAAACCACCAATCTGTTAAACTTCATAAATAATTCTCCTGTTGCATCAATCATCTCACTAAATTCCCCCTGTTTAATTCAACTTAAACAAACGTCATCAATACAAATAACTAACACCCATTGAGTAAAAAAAATATCCATTTTCATTCGTGTTACCTACTGAATATTTTTCAATATTTCCATTGAATCGAAATCGGTGATTAATCAGATAACTTCCGCCGATCCCTATTAACGGACCAATTCCACTTTCTTTCCTAACTTGGCTGACACTGGTTCCTTTCAACTCTGACTCACCATCCCATATAAACGCTCCAAGCTTTATCATGCCATTAAAAGCCCTAGTAATAGGAAGTTTGAAAACAGATGACAAATAAAAACCAGAAACAGACGATAGTGGCATAAGCTTTACGGCTTCCTGCAAAAACAGTTGTTCATCTGGTGGTTGAATAGCCTGAACTTTTAGATTTAAATCGCCAAGATTGACATACCCACCTTCAATATCAATTCCAGTAAAGCCATCTAATGATTTACCAGCGTATAATTTGTAGGCATAGTGATTACCATGACTATAAGAAGAGCTGTATCCTGCAACACTCATACTTTCTTTATAATATTTAGGATAAAAGTCACCTGATGATTGACCGATATCACCGCCAAAATAAATCCCGTCCAACAAACCAAAATCATCAATTTCAGCGTAAACAGTTGCACAGAAAGAAAATAACATCTGAAAAATAAATAGCTTTGTTATTAATTTTTTTATCATTACTTGTTTCTCCAATGCATTAACAGCTTTTTCATTGAATACTAGGAGGCTGTCCGAAAATAGGAAATATAACCACTAATGTTGATATGCACTCATGATTTTCAATTATTTTGCACTAAAACAAACAGAGTAATACATATTAATCAATTGGTTATGGTATAATTA
>JABHHM010000395.1 GCA_018671575.1 Methylococcales bacterium
TCAAACAAAATCAAAAGAAATTTGATATTACACTTCATAACACTGAAGATTATGCCCTCTGCTTTGAAGAACTCATTCAAGTAATTCATCAAAAACACCAAAAGCAAGTCGTTATTTTAATTGATGAATATGACAAACCCATTCTTGATTTTTTAGACAAAACCACACTCGCTATTGAAGCAAGAGACATCCTAAAAAGACTTTACCACGTCATCAAAGACAATGATCAATACATCAAATTTGCATTTCTCACGGGTGTGAGCAAATTTGCCAAAGTTTCAATTTTCAGCGGACTAAACAACTTAGAAGACATCAGCCTAGATGCTGATTATGCAACCATTGCAGGTTACACACAAAAAGATATAGAAAGTAGCTTTGCAGAGCACCTAAAAGATGTTGATCTACAAAAACTTAAACAATGGTACAATGGCTATAATTTTCTGGGTGAAGATATTTACAATCCTTTTGATATTTTGCTTTTTATTTCGAAAGGAGGCATGTACCGTAATTATTGGTTCGGCACGGGAACACCCCATTTTTTAATCAAACTTCTCCAACAGAAAGACTACTTTATTCCTCAACTAGAGAATTTAGTTGTTGACGAAAGTATCATCGATAGCTTTGATATTGAAAATTTATCAATAGAACCCATTTTATATCAGAGTGGTTATTTAACTATTAACGAAGTGATTGATGACGAAAGACGGCTTAAATTTTCCTTAAAACTACCCAATAAAGAAGTCAAAATATCCTTAAATGATCTCTTTATTGATTATTTAACCAATCAAACCCTTGATAAAATCAAATTTCAGGACAACCTCTATGATGCATTGACAAAAAATGACCTGGAAAGTTTCAAATCAACATTAATCACACTATTTTCTTCAATTCCCTACAACAATTACGTCAACAATAATATTGCCCACTTCGAAGGCTATTATTCCAGTGTGATTTACGCCTATTTAGCCAGTCTTGGAATTACTATCATTGCAGAAGATATCACCAATAAAGGCAGAATTGATCTAACAATTCAATTAGATCATGCCATTTACATCATTGAATTTAAAGTTGGCAATGAAAATGCATTGATGCAAATAATACATAAAAACTATGCCTCTAAATATCTCAATGATAATAAAGCAATTTATTTGGTAGGGATTAATTTTGACTCGGCAGAGCGAAATATAACAAACTTTAATTATAAGCAAGTTAAAATGACAACAAGACTTGTTTAAACTCAGGAATAGGCACAAAATAATTTCCTATTTTAACTTCTATTTCAGCCATTTATTTAGGTTTTACCCCACTTTTCATTCAAGGATCAATTGATGACCGATAACAAGTTTTTATATTCATTTAATGACTTGCCTCTCAATGCAGAGGTTTATCTTTATGGAGCAAGCAATGGTGGAGAAAGAACGTCTAAATACCTGAAATTTTTTCGTAAAGATATATCAATCAAAGGTTTTCTTGATAGCTACCAGTCAGGACAATTTATTGATATGGCAGTCACCACGATTGATGAAGCTCCAGTACAATGGTTCGAAAACAGCATTATTTTAATCACCTCTATGTACTGGGTTGATATCAGTCAGGCTCTCAAATCAAAAAATATCCAAAACTATAGAGTCTGTAGTGACGAACTCTATGCATTACCTAACTTTCCAACAGCCCCTCTCAATCAATTGCGTTATGAAGTTAAATGTTTTGGTACCGATGAAATTAAAAAAGCACTGGCACTCTCAGTTCAATATATTTATGGTGCAGAGGTCGAAGGAGATGTTGCAGAATTTGGCACACAAACTGGTTTCTCAAGCTCTGTTCTGGCGGCATCCATCAGTGCATTTGATGGATTCAGTAAAATAACAGGGAAAAAGTTACATTTATTTGACAGTTTTGAGGGATTTCCAGCCATCAACAATGAAAGTGATCAAGCATCACCTCAAATCCAATCGGGTGTTTGGGGTGAAGGTTTCTTTAAAGGATTATCAGCTGAACAATTAGTACTTAATATTATATCGGCATCTAATATGCCGTTAGAACTCATTGAAGTTTATCCTGGCTGGTATTCAGATACCGTACCAAAACTTGCCGATTCATCTCGCTTTGCTTTATTACATATAGACTGTGATTTATATCAATCCACCATGGATGTACTGGATGTTTGTTTTTCTAAGAACTACATATCAACTGGTGCAATGATTTGTTTTGATGACTGGAATTGTAACCGAGCCATGCCAGATCATGGTGAACGCAAAGCCTGGGCAGAAATTATTGAAAAATATCAGATAGACTATAGTAATGCAGGATCATATTCTTGGAGTGGTCAGCGATTTATTGTACATCAGTATCAATCATACAAACAAAATGAATATAAAAAATAAAAAAATTCTAATCACAGGTGCTGATGGTTTTATCGGTTCACATCTGACTGAAACACTGGTTCGACTCGGCTGTGATGTACGAGCATTTGTGTTATATAATTCATTCAATTCATGGGGTTGGCTGGATCACTCCTCTTCTGAAATTAAAGAACAATTAGATGTCTTTGCTGGTGATGTTCGTGATCCTTACGGTGTTAAGACGGCAATGCAGGGATGCGATACCGTATTCCATTTAGA
>JABHHM010000013.1 GCA_018671575.1 Methylococcales bacterium
AATTAGAAAAATAATTGAAGATAAAAGGATGGTTATTTAGTGTTTAGATAACTATCCTTTTTAAATGATCATTATCCAATGTTTTAATTTGTGACTCCTCTGTTTTTTTGTGGAGTCTGCATTTGTTTTAAAAACTCGAAAACTATTTTCTGTGGCCATGCGTACTCAATTTCGGAATGACTTATGCTAGACATGTTATGGTTATTATTACCTGTGGCTGCTGCCTCGGGTTGGATAGCTGCAAAAAATACCTCGTCAAAATCATGTCAACCAACCTATGATCAAAAATGTGGCCCTGAATACTACAAGGGTTTAAATTATCTACTAAATGAACAGCCTGACAAAGCCATTGATGTTTTCACTAGAATGTTGGATGAAGACAGTGAAACGGTAGAAACTCATCTGGCTCTTGGTAGTTTATTCAGAAAACGTGGTGAAGTAGATCGAGCCATTAGAATTCATCAAGCATTAAGTGAACGTCCCTCTATTGAAGTCAACCAACGGTCTGAAGCTCTTTATGAACTCGGTAAGGATTTTTTAAAAGCAGGTTTGCTTGATCGAGCAGAAAATCTATTTAAAGAACTGTCTGGTGTGACAAATTATAAAAATTTAGCACTCACTAAACTAACATTGGTTTATGAAAAAGAGAAAGACTGGAATAAAGCGATTGAAAGTTGCAGTCAAATTAAATTTGAGAAAGAGTCAAGAAATCGTTCTAATATTGCTCACTATTATTGTGAATTAGCAGAAAAAGCAATAGAAAATAAAGATGTAGACAGCGCATGGGAATTACTGATTGCTGCTCAACTCGCGGATAACTGTTGTATCAGAGTCAGTGTTTTATTAGGTGATGTTGAATGTTTTAGAAATAATTTTCAGCAGGCCATTGCCCAATATAAAAAAGTTGAGGTGCAAAATCCTCAATATTTGTCAGAAGTTATTAATCCAATTAAGCAATGTTATGAAAAATTAGATGATATGGTTTCTTTGAGAAACTATTTGGAAGAATTGGTTAATAAACATCATAATACCCGAGCATTATTAGCGTTTGCCGACATTGTTTGTCAACAGGAAGGCAGTGAGAAAGCTGCAAACTTTATGATTGAGTATTTGCGAGAGCATCCGTCATTGCGTGGAATTGATTTCATGATTGATTTGGGTTTAAAACGGCTTGATGGATTTGCATTTGAAAATTTTAAGACATTAAAAGAGCTTGTCGGCCAACTTATCCAAAAAAAATCTTTTTATCAGTGTAATCATTGCGGTTTTTCTTCCAAAAGTATTTATTGGCAATGCCCACAATGTCGATCATGGTCAACATTAAAACCTATTCAAGGGTTAAATGGTGTATGATAGATATCTGTGGATGACTGTGTTTATGTATCGGAAAAACAAAGTTTGTAATTAATGGAAATAATTAATTTACATGGATAGACAGGAATTACGCATAAAACCTATCCATTCATGTAAATTAAAACGATCCAATACGCCACAAAGTGGCATCATGTCATCTACTTATACATAATTTTCACTCCGTTATCGTATTCAATAAGATATTAAAATATGTCATCAATTAAAATCTCAAAAACGCCTATTCCCAGTGATTTCAAAGAAGGCTTAAGTCGTGTACATGAGCTTAGATGCCATGATCCATTTTCTGTGTTGGGCAAGCATCAACATAAAAATAAAACATTTGTTGTTTTATTTTCTCCAGAAACTCAAAAAATCGAACTGGAAAATGAAGCAACATCCTTTAAAAAAATTGAGGGCAGTGATTTTTTCTGGGCAGTTTTAAAAACAAAAAATAATGCCAGTCATTATCGAGTGAAGTATCTGTATAACAACAATTCTGTTTATACCAGTTATGATGCCTATTCTTTTTTACCTCAACTTTCAGAGTATGACCTGCATTTGTTCAATGAAGGTAAGCATTGGCATGCTTATCGGGTATTAGGTGGGCATCCTAAAATAGTGGATGGTATTTCTGGTGTTGTGTTTGCAACCTGGGCTCCAAATGCTGAACGAGTCAGTGTGATTGGTGATTTTAATCATTGGGATGGGCGAAAGCATATGATGCGTTCCCGTGTGGGAACTGGCGTTTGGGAAATATTTGTTCCTGGTGCTACCGTTGGTCAACATTACAAATATGAAATTAGAAACAGTGAAGGGCAGTTATCAGTAAAGTCAGATCCTTATGCTCAAGGTTTTGAATTTCGTCCTAGTACGGCTTCATATGTTGTCGGTGAAACGGATTATCAATGGCAGGATAAGCTGTGGATTAAACGCAGAGAAGAAAGTAATTGGTTGACGCAACCCATGTCAACTTATGAACTTCATTTAGGTTCCTGGAAACGACAAAATGACAATAAATTCATTAATTACAGAGATATTGTTGTTGAGTTAGTCCCTTATATCAATGAGCTGGGGTTTACTCATATTGAGTTATTACCCATTACCGAACATCCATTGGATGCCTCGTGGGGATATCAAACAACGGGGTATTTTGCACCAACCCGTCGATTTGGTAATGCCGATGATTTTAGATTTTTTGTTGATTATTGTCATCAACATAATGTGGGGGTCATTCTTGATTGGGTACCTGCTCATTTTCCAAAAGACCCTCATGGTTTGGCAAGATATGATGGAACGCCACTCTATGAGCATGAAGACCCAAGGCAAGGCGAGCATCGTGATTGGGGGACATTAATTTTTAATTATGGTCGCAATGAAGTTAAAAACTTTCTTATTTCCAGTGCCGTTTATTGGTTAGAAGAATTTCATATTGATGGTTTGAGGGTTGATGCGGTTGCTTCAATGCTTTATTTGGATTATTCCCGAGAAGAATGGGTGCCTAACAAATATGGAGGGCGAGAAAATCTTGAAGCTATAGATTTTCTTAAAGAATTAAATACCATCACTCATGAGCAGTTTCCAGGGACAGTTACACTGGCTGAAGAATCAACTGATTGGCCACAAGTGACACGCCCTGTTTGGTTAGGTGGTTTGGGGTTTAGCATGAAATGGAATATGGGGTGGATGCATGATTCATTAGAGTATGCCTCAAAGGATCCCATTTATCGACATTATCACCATGACTTACTGACTTTTGGTTTGTTGTATGCATTTACAGAAAACTTTATTTTACCTTTTTCGCATGATGAAGTGGTTCATTTAAAAGGCTCAATGCTTGAAAAAATGCCTGGTGATAATTGGCAAAAATATGCAACGTTGAGGTTGTTATATGTTTATATGTTCACTTATCCAGGGAAAAAACTATTGTTCATGGGGAGTGAATTTGCTGAAAATGAAGAATGGAATCAAGATAAAGAGCTTAATTGGTACTTATTAAAGCATCCGATGCATTTAGGGGTTAAAAAATTATTGGCTGATGTCAATCATGCCTATGTTAATAACAAAGCCTTACACTATTATGAATTTGAATGGAAAGGTTTTGAATGGTTGGATTGTCATGATGCTTCACAGTCTGTTTTAAGCTACCAACGAAAATACAATAATACATTGCTTCTTGTTATTCTAAATTTCACACCTGAGCCAAGATTAAATTATCGTTTAGGAACGCCACAAGCGGGTTATTATAAAGAAATTATCAACTCAGATTCTGAATTTTATGGTGGTAGTAATGTAGGAAATGGTGGAATTATTAAAACAACAGAAGGAAAATGGATGAATTTTCAACATTCATTGACTTTAACGTTACCTCCTCTGGCGGGTTTGGTTTTAGAATATTTGGATGGTTCATAAAACCAATGGTCGAACATTAGCCAGGCAGTCTTTCAATGAAAAAGGAACCAGTACGCTGACGGCAAAAAAATTGGTGATGGCATTTAAATTGGCATCTTGAGTCACAGAATTCCTGATCCTTTCAGCAAAGCAGGTATTTAATACGATGAGTTCATCATAAGATTTAATTAAACCATGTAATTCCATGTCACAGTCATCCCCTTCTTTGTAATTAAATAATTGCTTCATTAAATAAAAAGATAATGTTCGTATCAGAACTTCATCGGATGAACAAAAGGGTAAATGAAATCGTGCCATGGGTTTTAAACGTGAAAGAATGGGGCAATTGCTGCTTGCCATTACTAATCCCAGTAATGAGTTTAAGCCTGTTTGCGCATCACATTTTTTTCTATATTCACGAGCGGCTCCAATAACCCGCACATCAACTTTTTCAAATGATGTTACATCACTAAAGGTATGAACTATTTTATAAATATCTTTAGCGACAGGGCAATGTTCTGATTCAGTTAATGGGCAATTGCTACATTGTTTATAGGATAAAACTGTCCAGTCTGGTAGAGAGGTTGGTTCGTCCTCTGGTTGCTCATTTTTGTCGACATGAACAGTAAATTCTTTGGACTCTTTATCGCTGAACTCAAATATATACTTAAACATAAGGGTTACTTAGAATTATTTATTGTTTGAATTATGTATGCACACAGATAAACACGAATAATAGTCAGTGGGTATCCGTGTTTATCAGTGTTCATCCATGGTCTTTAATAATACAGGCAATCATGTTGTCGTTATTTTTAAGTATAGCGATATTTTTATTAAATGAATGATAGATGGAATTAATTTTACTCTTTTTTTTAATTGGCTCAGTGGCAGGTTTTCTGGCAGGTTTACTTGGTATTGGGGGTGGTTTGGTTATTGTTCCATTGTTGTCGTTGGTTTATGAAAATTATCAGTTGCACGATGGAATCATTATGCAAGTTGCCATTGCAACATCTTTGTCAACTATTTTGTTTACGTCATTGTCTTCTATTATAAAACATCAACAGCATCGTGCCATTTTATGGGAAATTGTTTTTAAATTAACTCCTGGACTATTATTAGGTGCTGTTGTCGGAACAATATTACTAAAAAATTTACAAAGTAATGATTTGAAAATATTATTTGGCTGCTTTGAAATATTAATAGGATTACAATTTCTGGTTAATTTTCAGCAGTTCAATCATAAAAAAACAATGTCAAATACTGAAAACCCAAATTCCATTATCCTCTATGTCTCAGGGGTTTTTATTGGAAAAATTTCCAGTTTATTTGGAATAGGGGGAGGGACAATGACGGTTCCTCTATTGACCTGGTTACAAATAAATATAAGGCAAGCTATTGCAACATCCGCTGCTTGTGGTTTTCCGATTGCATTGTTTGCCACCACAAGTATTGTGGTAACACATGTGTTTTTTAATGAAGTTGAATTCGTACCTTTATTAATTGATTGGCGTGCTTGTGTTTTTATTTCAATCAGCAGTGTGTTTTTTGCTTTTTTAGGGGCTTCTAAAACACATCAGATTGACAAGAGAAAGCTGGAAATATTGTTTTCAATGATATTGATTATTACTGGAATTAAGATGTGTTTATAGTCTTTTAGGAGGCTGTCTGCGAATTCATCTTTCCGCCAACTCTGCGTTCACCCCTCAAGGGGGTACCGAGGAAAAATGGTCTAAAAATGCTCATTTACACACGTAAACTGCGCTTTTTCGACAATTTTATGCTTTGA
>JABHHM010000012.1 GCA_018671575.1 Methylococcales bacterium
AGCCACCACAACTGAAAAAATGGGGTTTACAGGGAGAAAAGAAGGCATTTCCGTTCATTCGATTGTATTATTGGAAAAAGCTTAGGAATGAGCACGAAATAACTTCCCATTCTTGGTTTCATATTTATTTTAAATTCAAATGATCTGATTGAATAAAAGCGTAGGAATAGTCACTCTATTCTGAGCTTTTATGATTGAATATCATTTGAAAGTGAAGTGAAGATGGAATTAAGAACGGGAAGTTATTTCGTGCCTGTTCCTAATGAAGCCTGTGGGCAAAAGATCGAGTAAAGGTTAATTTTGAATCGTCTCTAATTTACAAATAATTTATTTTAGCCATAAAATTACCCACCTCTTTAGCCACAAAATCAAGATCCTTCTGGTCAAAATAATCACGAAAATTGGTGCTCTTTTTACCGTGCAATCCCACCACATTTTTATCAATATCAGGTCGAAGCAATGAGTGATTTTGTTGACCTAAAAAGCTGGATATTTTACGGATAGTTGCTTCAAAATTTTGATCCAGCTCTTCATAACTTAATAAGCATAATTTTATATTTGGATGTTTTTCAGACAATTCGTGCCACCCTTGAACATGAGTTTGCCATCGTTGCAACATATTTCGTTCTTGTTTTTTTTGATAGCGCATCATGGCACCACTGGGTTCTGCTCGTATAAATTCACTGGCACTTGCTAATTTAGGACCTTCATCCCAACGCAAACTTTTTATCAAACGCCAGTTACTAATCAAGCAATTTCTGGGGTCACGAAAGATGTAAAAAACATGAAATTGTTCTGCAACATAATCAATAATATCTTCAAAAAAACCAGCGGTATGATGGGATTTGAAAATATTTAATATACTGGCATTTTCAAATTTTTTAAAATACTGTTTAAGACCATAGGACGCATAAAAATTGAGCGGCAAATCAAAATCAAGATTCAACCATGGATCAGACAAATAAGTATAATTTCCAGCAATGGTGTTCATTAAAAAATGGGTTCCAGAACGCTCATGGCTAATAACCATAATCTTTTTCTGGTGTTTATGGGCTATGGTGACTTGCATAAATTAAAAACACTCTCAAATTTTCATCAATATTACGTTAAAAGAGGTTTAATCACCTTTCTTAACCTGTAAAAACACGTTTAGCTTGCGCAATTTTTTCTTCCAGAGATGTGCTAAGAACAGTTTCGATCAATTCATTTATGTTGAATTTATGATGACGCTCATAAGCGACACCTAACTGTGGCATGTCTGCTAATCCCACTTCACGAGCATGTTCTACAAAACCTTTGTTTC
Organism: Methylococcales bacterium; assembly: GCA_018671575.1. Classification (GTDB taxonomy): domain Bacteria; phylum Pseudomonadota; class Gammaproteobacteria; order JABHGC01; family JABHGC01; genus JABHHM01. The sequence goes on from JABHHM010000012.1 coordinate 1,304, forward strand.
TCCAAAAGAATGCACCAGGCATAGTGGTCGGGATGACCAACATATAAAATAAAGCACGTCCGATAATTGAGGCAACCAGCATCAATACCACCAAGACACCAAAAACGGCGACACTTGATGTACCAGAAAGCACAATGCTTAGAGCCAATAAAATACTAACCACTAATAACCCATTACGCAACCAATATGATTTACCATAAGTCGTGGTTTGCTCATAAAAAGATACCGCACCTTCGCTATTTGCTGGCTTAAGATCATGTGCATGTCCGAATAAACCAATACATTCTATCAACACACCAAAGGAAATAACTGTCGCTAACAAAACAGTAAGATCATTTGTCATTGCTCCAAAAACAAGTGCCACGACACCGAGTAATGACCCACCAAGAGTTAATCCTGTTGCAACAAAACTTGTTGCTGTTTGCCAATGATCCCAAAAAGGCCGAGCGGGAATACGGTAAAGTTTATACATAAAGTAACCACCCAAAGCTAAACCCAGCAAACTTAATAAAGAAAAAATAATTTGCATAAAGCTTGCAAAGTCATTATCGAATAAAGCAAAAAAACTGTAACCCAGTAAACCTGTAAAAAAGGCACTAACACCTGCTATTTCACGACTCACAGGTGACATTTTTAAGTTATAAAAACCACGATAGAAACGATGAGGTTTGCCCAGGTGCATATTGAGCTTGAATAAACCCGCGCTGGTTAATACCACCATCACTAATAACATTGGTAAATAAGCAGCACTTTTGACAAAACCAGCTATCGGACTAAGACCAACCCATGATCCTAATATAATCATGAAAAATGCCCCCATCACCGTTTGAATACTTAAGGTAAAAGCAATATGAGCATTTTCATGTGATCCTAGTAAGCGTTTAAAATTCCACTCACGTTTAAAACCATGTTTCGGATCAAGCTCTGGTTTAAACTGTCCCGTGCCATCATTTTTGTGATATTTTACAGCGGTCTCATCTACACGCACCATATCACGTTGGGTTGAGCGTACTTGTTGAAAACGAATATTAGGATTGGTGATATCCGTACGTGGAAAGCCAGGAATTTCTGTTTTCACCTGTGTGCGATTTTTGGGTGTATTTTCTATCACTCCAAAATCCAACGCATTACCTAGGCAAGCAGACACGCACGCTGGTTTTAACCCCACTTCTAAACGATCCACACACATATTGCATTTACTGACGACACCTTCTACTGGGTCTAACTGAGGCGCATTGTAAGGACAAACCCAGGTACAATAACCACAACCAAAACAAATATCAGGGTCTTGTAAAACGGCACCATATTCTGCAAATTTGGTATAAGCACGCGTAGGACATCCCTTTAAACACACAGGATCATCACAATGATTACACGCCATTGATATATTTAAGCGCTGATAGTTAGGATACGTTCCACCTTCAACAAAACCAACGGAACGAAAAGCAAAATGTGAAGGCACATCATTTTTTTCACTACAAGCTGACTCACAGGCATGACAACCGATACAGTTATCAGCATTAAAATAAAAACCATGTTGCTTATAGCGATCAGGATTCTCACCAATTTGTGCATCACCATTAATATTTAAGCTAACACCACATAAAACGTCATCGGCTGGTACGGTATCTATAGGATTACCATATTGGTTGACTTTTTTACTGTTTTCTTTTCTTAGTCGTGCATATTCTGGTTCATTTTCACGGACATTAAACATTCTACTTACCTTAAAATTTACGCATTTCCATGCTTAATTTTGCCGCTGACACCTGATCTTCAATACGCTCGATATCCACTGCATTTTGTTTATAGGCTGGTTGGCGTGAGTGTGGATCAAGTAAACCAAGGGTTAAACGATTGGCACAATCATGAAAGTGGAATGGTAAAAACACCATATTTTTAGCAACTCTTTGCGTAGGCATTGCCATCACAACAGCATCGGCACGACGAGAGACCAAACGCACGTAATCCCCTCGCTGAATACCTAACTCTGCTGCCGCATCAGGGCTAATCTCAATAAAAGGGATTGGGCTAAACTTATTATTATTGGCTATTTTTCCCGTTTTGGTACGTCCATGCCAATGCTCAATTAAACGCCCTGTATTTAACCAAAATGGAAATTTCTCATCAGGCACTTCATTATTATCGATGAAAGGCAGTGGAATTAGTTTTGCTTTACCGTCAGGGTAACAAAACGTCATATCTTTGGTATACAAACGTTTGCCACCTTTGGGCGGTGCTTCACCCTCTTCTTTTTGCTTCAAAGTATAAGGCCATTGTACTCCACGTTTTTTTTCCAGCATAGCATGATCCATTCCAGAAATATCAGCTAACCTACCTACTGACAACTCGCCCATCTCCAGGAAAATATCACTCGCTTTTTCAGGAAAATTCACTTTATTTTCATGATTAAAACGCTCTGCCATTCGATTAAATATCCACAAGTCAGGCTTAGAATCTGCGGGTGCTTTCATCAATGGTGTAATGCGATTGATACGTCGCTCTGTATTGGTCATTACACCATCTTTTTCAGCCCATGTTCCTGCGGGGAAAAATACATGTGCATACTGGGTACTTTCAGAATCTTGATAGCTGTCTTGCACCACACAAAATTCCAGTTTTTCCATTGCCTTACGAATACGTGCAGTATTAGGGAGCGATGACATAGGGTTGGTCGCAACCAACCAAATACCTTTGATTTCACCCGTTTCAATCGCAGCGTAGATATCCGTTTGAAACATGCCTCGTTTTTTGGGGAAGAACTCAGGATCAACATTCCAAAACTTGCCAATATCTTCACGATCTTTAGCGCTTTCTAGCACTCGGTGGTTGGGTAAACCAGAACAAGAAGACCACTCACGCGTTCCCATTGCATTACATTGTCCTGTGATGGATAAAGATGTGCCACCTGGAATACCAATATTACCCGTCAATAGTGCAAGATTATTGATACCGACCACACCATCCGAACCATGTGTGGATTGGTTAATTCCCATTGTCCAGATTTGCATTGCAGCAGGTACTTTAGAAAATAAACGTGCCACATGACGAATCGTGTCTTCATCAATACCACAAATTTTTTGTGCCGTAACAGGATTGTAATTGGCAACTTCCGCTCTTAGCTCTTCCAGACCATTGGTATTTGCCTCGATATACCCAGCATCTTCCAGCCCTTCATCCAAAATCACGTACATCATGGCATTTTGTAGCACTAAATCAGTACCTGGAGTTATCGCAAGGTGCATGTGCGCATTTTGCGCCAGCATGGTGACACGAGGATCAATTACAATCAACGGGAAATTATGTCTCTCTTGAGCTTCTTTCATGCGCCAGTAAATAATAGGGTGTTGCTCAGGTAGATTGGACCCCCAGGCAATGAGGCAATCTGTATGCTCAAAGTCTTCATAACAGCCTGGAGGACCATCTGAACCAAAAGAACGTTTATAGCCTGATACCGCTGAAGCCATGCACAGAGTCGTATTACCATCGTAGTTATTTGTGCCAATTAGACCACGGGTTAGCTTACCCAGTGTGTAAAATTCTTCAGTCAGCATTTGCCCTGTGGAGATGATCGCAAAAGAATCACGCCCGTATTTTTCTTGAATACGCTTAATCTCATCATGTGTTTTATCCAGCGTGATATCCCAATCACTTTTTTGCCACTCCTGATGCCAATGATCACGCATCAGAGGAACTGTGCCACGCCCTTGAGAAGCAAACAGTTCATGCTCAAAGATTCCTTTTAAACATAATTTTCCACGATTAACATCGGCATCGGCCACTCCTCGAGAACTCACTGGTTTTCCTGCTTCATTGAAGCCAACCTCAATGGAGCAACCTGTAGAGCAATAACCACAAGTCGCATATTTCCATTCTTTAATCCCTTTATCAGCTATCTTAATAGGGTTCTTTTTTGTTCGTCCGAATAACATAAACTTCTCTTTAAGAACATGATGCCACTTGGTGGCAAAAATATTATCTTCGTTATCATAATTCTGTTGGATCATTTTAATCAACATGAATAAACAGGATTTATGCGTTACTACACCCTGCCCATCCATCTAAAATTAAAAAAATTTTTAAATACATAAACTTTGTTTTTTGAAACGTGCAATATTTGCGCCAAACAAAAAATAACTAAACAGAAGAGTGGAATCAACGAATAATGTAGCAGAAATAGGAGGAGCTTACTGAGGCAATTCGAAATAAACAAACCATCTATCTTACTTGCTCTTTTAGCCGTCTTCTTTGCTTAAAAATAGTTGTGTAGAACGACTACACGCCTATTTTTGTGACAAAGGAGACGAACAAAATTTCTGTGCAATATGGGTAGTTTATTTATTGAGTGTCACTTGAAAAGATAAATATAAAACTGAAAAAGGTGCAAGCAGAATATTTTCTACCTGCACCAATTTAATACAAAAGATTACACGCCTTTACTTTTCGCCTCAAGCAATTGCAATAATTTCTGAGGAGGCAAATAACCAGGAACCAATTCTCCGCTATCTAAGACAATAGCAGGCGTACCATTAACTCCAATTTCTTCACCCACACTAAAATGTTGTTTAATTGGGTTTTCACAACTCTGCTGTTTAACTGGAACACCATTCTTTGCATCAGTCATGGCTTGCAAGCGGTCTTTAGCACACCACACTGCTTCAGCTTTATAATACGAAGCACTACCAATCCCCGAACGAGGATAAAATAAATATTTAATCTGAATTCCCAGCTTATTATACGCAGCCATTTCAGCATGCAGTTTACGACAATAACCACAATCAATATCTGTAAAAATAGCGATTGAATGCTTAACTTGCCCTTTTGGAGAAAACACGATCATATCTTTTTCCGCAATCGAATTAACTGCATTTTTTCTTGCTTGATTTCTGGCTGGACGCGTTAAATTTTTACGACTTTGTAAATCAATTAAATTTCCCGAAAACATATAACGACCATCACCAGAAAAGTAGGCAACCGTTGAGCCTAACGTGACCTCATAAAGAGTCGGAACAGCACTTTTCTTAATAACAGGCTTAACTCCTGGAGCCAAAGCACTGAGCAACATTTTTAATCTTTCCATATCTGCACTTGTTTTATCCGACACTACATCAGCCGCATTACTCAGCCCTATCGAAAAACTCATTAGCAAGATAACAACAACTTTTAACATAAATAACCTCGTCCTTTTTTATTATTTTAAAAATTTATAAATATTTTTTATTTCTCAATCGTTAATAACTCTACGTCAAGCCAATCAACAATATCAAGCTTTTATCGTATATTTTATGTATAATCCTAAAAAATTAGTTTAATCTACTACGAACACCCAATGCATTGTATTCAGTAGCTTGAATGCGCTCACCATGATTCAACTGATCATTTTAGAATATGCTACCACCTCAAATACAATAAGGGGAAGAGAAATAAATGTCCAAATTGTGCAGGATTTTTATTTGTTGCGCATCCCCTAACACTAGGAACCCAAAAAAAGTATGCAGCCTATCATTCTGGCATCAACCTCGACTTTCAGAAAATCAATTCTTGAAAAACTACAAATACCATTCACCACTTCGACTCCTGACTGTGACGAAACACCTCATAAAAATGAAACAGCAATCTCACTGGTTGAAAGATTAGCCATTGACAAAGCCAAGGCGGTTTCAACAAAACATAACGATGCACTCATTATCGGGTCGGATCAAGTAGCTGTTTTAGATAATATTATTTTAGGTAAACCACACACCCATGAAAATGCCATTAAACAATTAAAAAACTCATCAGGAAAAACAGTCCACTTCTATACAGGGTTATGTCTTTACAATAGCCAATCAAACCAATTTCAGTCTTGCGTTGAAATATTTGAGATTGAATTCAAACAATTATCGCATCAACAAATAGAAAACTATTTACACCAAGAAAAACCATATAACTGTTGCGGTAGTTTTAAATCAGAAGCCTTGGGAATTACGTTATTCAAGAGAATGAAAGGCGATGATCCCAATACATTAATTGGTCTACCACTGATAAAACTGGTCTCAATGCTAGAAAATGAAAATATTGATGTTTTAGGAATGAACACAAAATAACTTCCTATTTTTAATTGTATTCACATGATCTGATTGAACAAAAGTGTAGGAATAGTCGTTCTATTCTGAACTTTTATGATTGAAGATTATTTGAAGATGAAGAACGGAAAATTGTTTCGCTCGCAAGGCACAACCATTCTTTAATTTGAACAACATCATCCTTCAGACAATTCCCAAGCATAAGCACAATCAAGATGGGCATGGACTTTAATCAAACCATTAATACCTTCTTCAATCATCGTTTTAATGGGCGTTCTTTTTTTAAATCGGCGATGAGGTCTATGCAACCACAGTCTTGCCACTTGAGAATTCATTGGATACGTTGTACTCAATGCTTCATCAATCGCAACAATCTGTTTAATAATCTCAACACCATCACTGTCCATTGGCAATGCTTTTGATTTACCGAGTAAATTAAATGACCGAACAGGGACTTTTTTATACAACCCCAAAATTAAAATTTTATCCTGAGTACCAATCTCCCAATCATCTAAAATATTAATTACCTGCCGAGAAATAGTGATCGCTTCTTCATCAGTCAATGCATTCAAAATATATTTCCAATTTTATTGAAGAACTTCGAGCCAAGTAATAAAGTATTTTAAAACTACGATGGACACGGCAGACAAGGATACTCATTAAACATTATCCGTGTTTATCTGTGTCCATCCGTGTCCATCCGTGTCTCAAATAAATAATACTATTTGGTTAATAAAAATTTCCAATACGTTAAAATACCTGCCAGCATAATGTTTTTAAATTTATTTTAAAACCACAGGTTTTAAGTGATATATCTAATCTAAAACTACCTTGGCCATTTTTCCTGGAAAAACCATTTGCTTAACGTTTAAAGAAATTAACACATCATATTTTGATTTTTCTAATAAAGAATGGGATATTTTGCTCACTTTACCGACATATTTTTGATTATTGATAACAATATTTAATTTTTTACCCAAAGATATTTTCTGAACATCAACGGTATTAAGCGATAGTTTGACGGCAACTTGATCATTATCAGCAATTGAAACCAATGGGTCACGGTAATAATTAACTGAAACCTGCTCCCCAACAGCAACATTTTTAGCAATAACAACCCCATCAAAAGGCGCTTTAATAACTGAATATTGTAATCCCCAGTTGACCTGAGACAGTTCATGCAATTGAGACTGATACTCCGCCTTTACTTTTAGGTAATTAATTTTAGACATCGTCATATCATGGTGAGACAAAACCAGTCTTTCAAATAATTCTTTAGAGCGATTATTTTCTGCCTCTGCCTCCTTAAGCTTTTCTTTAGAATAAGCAAGTGCTTGAACAGCTTTATTTTTATTTGCCCGTAGCACGGTTTGATCCAGCACCACTAAAACCTGGCCTTTTAAAACCCTATCTCCCAGTAAAAAATTAGTTTTTTGGACAATACCATTCACAGGTATTGTCAAATTAACAACATGCCCCCAAACCACAACGCCCATTATTTCACTTGCATAAAGAGACATGCTAGAAAATGCAAGTAATAATAAAAATGTTATTTGTCGAATAATCATAAATTCAAGTGCCTAAAAAACAAAAAGCAACTATAGCATAGTTGCTTTTTAGGAAAAACATGGCCTATCAATTTACTTGAAAAGACAACTTCTTATCACCTTTAAACAAAGTTGTTTGAAAGATTGCTTTATGAACATCGCCTAAACTTAACATTCCAACCAATTTCCCATCATCTGCCACAGGAATTCTTCTAAATTTATGTTTGACCATAATGGATGCGGCTTTAATACATGGTAAATCTGGTCTTATGGAAATGGCTGATTTAGTCATGATGTCTTCAACTTTTAAATTAATGACATCAACATATTTATCCATCATTTTTTCGTAATCTATTTCCAAACTTTCCATTAATTCTTCAAGGCTTGGAAACAAATTGTGCAGCACATCTTTTTCAGCAATGATACCCAGTAAATTATTTTCATCGTCAATCACAGGTAAACCGCTAATTCGATAGAGACACATTAACGAAACCACATCCAACATTTCAGTTTCTTTTTTAACTGTTTTGACTGATTTAGTCATTATTTCTTCTACTAACATGAGAACCTTCCTAAATAGTTACAATTATTTTTGGGTGAGAGAAATAAATACTTTTTCATTTTCAATTTTTGTTGGGTAACTAGCGGCACACCCTTCATCAGGCGCAACAACCAAACCCGTTTCCAACGCAATGTTCCAGTTATGCAATGGACAAGCGACTTTTTTACCATGAACAATTCCCTGAGATAATTGACCTTTTTTATGAGGGCACTCATCTCGAAGAGCAAAGACTTCATCATCAGAAGTTCTAAATACAGCAATATTGCCATTGTTTGATTTCACAACTCTTGCACCTAACTTTGGTATTTCATCAAGTGCGCCAATTTCAATCCAATCTTCCATTATTCTTATTCCTTAAATATAATCATAGGTAATTTGTAACGATTTAGCCAACTCTTCATTTCTACTACATCTTTGAGAAAAAACAGCAAGCATTATTATAAGTAGCACCTGAGAACGGTGCTACTTAGATGATTAAATTACACTGATAGGCTCAAATTCATGTTGATCAACCTTGTTTTTACCTCTTTCTGCCCAAGGGTCAATCTGCACATACTTTTGTGAATTCAAAAAACGTTTATGCAAAGCTTGTCTGTTTTTAGCATTTTCAACCATTTCGTCTTTAATATAAGTAAGGCCGACTCTTTCAATCCAGGGAGCTGTTCTTTCAAGATATCGTGCCTGCTCTCGGTATAACTGTAAAAATGCGGCCGTATATTCCAACACATCATCTTCAGTTTCAACTTTACATAAAAAATCAGTGACCCTAACTTTAATACCTCCATTACCGCCCACATGAAGCTCATAACCAGAATCCACACAAACAACACCGATATCTTTAATGGTTGCTTCAGCACAATTTCTTGGGCAACCTGAAACGGCCAATTTAAACTTATGCGGTGTCCAACTCGCCCATGTCATTTTTTCAAGCAACACACCCAAACTCATTGAGGCCTGTGTACCAAATCGACACCACTCTGAACCAACACAAGTTTTTACAGTACGCATACCTTTAGCATAAGCATGTCCTGCGACCATACCTGCATCACTCAGGTCTTTCCAGACATCAGGCAATTGCTCTTTCTTAAGACCCAACAAGTCTATTCGCTGACCACCAGTGACTTTCATATCTGCCACTTGGTATTTTTCAGCAATATCAGCAATGGCATGTAATTCACCTGGTGTCACCTTCCCTCCCCACATTCTAGGAATAACCGAGTAAGTACCATCCTTTTGTATATTGGCATGAACCCTTTCGTTGATAAAACGAGACTGATAATCATCTTGTGCTTCATCAGGGTGAGTAGAAATTAAATAATAATTCAATGCTGGACGACAAGCTGGACAACCATCTTTTGTTTTCCAATCTAATTGATTGATAATTTCCATCACATGAGTAAATGGTTTTTCACGAATAGCCTGCCTCACATCATCATGAGTCATCTCAGTACAACCACAAACAGGTTTTTCTTTAGGGGTTGCAGAATAATCCCCACCCAGTTGAAATGCCAGAATCTGTTCAACCAACCCCGTACATGAACCGCATGAACTGGATGCTTTGGTGTGCGCTCGAACATCTTCCAAGGTAAACAATTTTTTCTCAACAATCGCATCGGTGATGTCTTTTTTACAAACACCATTACAACCACAAACCTCTGCATCATCCGCCATTAAAGCCGCTTGATTGGATGCTCCATGACCAGAATCACCAATATGCGCTTGCCCAAATAATAACTGACCACGAATATCTGAAACATCTGCTTGGTCTTTCATCATCTGAAAATACCAAGTTCCATCCACCGTATCACCATATAATACAGCACCTTTAATGATGTTATTTTCAATGATAATTTTTTTATAAATTCCTTTTGCTGGATCTTTCAAAGACAAAACATCAGATGATTCAGTCCCCGTAAAATCACCTGAAGAAAACAGATCAATTCCCGTCACTTTAAGTTTGGTTGAAGTAACTGAGCCTTTATATCTGGCATAACCTAATTTTGCCAAATGATTGGCACAAATTTTTGCTTGTTCAAATAATGGGGCAACCAGACCATAAGTTTCTCCGCGGTGTTGCACGCATTCACCAACAGCATATACTTTGGGGTCAAAAGTCTGCATGGTATCATTGACAACAATACCCCTTTCACAATGAATGCCCACTTTTTTAGCCAACTCAATATTAGGACGAATACCCACAGCCATCACCACAATATCAGCTGAAATTTCCTGACCATCTTTAAATTTAATGCCTGTAACACGTTCATCGCCCAGAATTTTTTCGGTGGACGTTGCCATCAAAAACTTTAAGCCTCGCTCTTCTAATGAAGATTGCAACATTTGACCCGCATCATAATCTAGTTGCCGCTCCATTAAGGTATCCATCAAATGCACCACCGTCACTTTCATACCTTGCAACATCAAACCATTGGCAGCCTCTAAACCCAATAAACCACCACCAATCACCACTGCATGATGATATTGCTTTGATGCATCAATCATCAAATCAACATCAGCAATGTCTCTAAATGCAATAACACCTTCTTTATCATGACCTGGAACAGGAATAATAAATGGCGTTGAGCCTGTTGCAATTAACAAACGATCATACTCCATGGTTTCATCGTCATCAGTTTGAACCATGCAGGCTTTTCTATCTATTCCTGTTATTTTTTTACCTTTTTCCAACTTAACATGATTGTCATCATACCAAGCGTCATCATTGAGCATAATTTCATCAATATTCTTTTCACCACACAGCACTGGAGATAAAAGAATTCTATTATAATTACCATAAGGTTCTTCCCCAAAAACAGTGATGTCATAATGATCGGGTGATAGTTTCAGCAATTCTTCAATTGTCCGCATGCCCGCCATGCCATTTCCAATAAGAACCAACTTTTCTTTCATTTTCATCTCCATTAATGATGTAATTAAAGAAACAAAGCAAAATAAATGCCAATAACAATATAAATCAACTAAATTCAATCACTATTCAGCCTAAAGCCACTAAATACATAGCATAAAGGCAATTAATTAATTTTCAATTATTATAATAATTAACCAATCAGCAATAGGAAAAATAATTTTCCAACCTCAAACGCACCAAAACAACGCAACATGGTGACAGCACTACCCCACATTAAATCAAGGAGCTTGTCTGAGAATGCTGGTTTTCTTCTGAACAAGGAATATTTGGTGAAAAAGCACCGTTTACTGGTATAAATAAGTATTTTTAGACCATTTTCCCTCGGTGCCCCTTTTTTTTTTGGGGGGGGGGAAATGCAGAGTTGGCGGAAAGATGAGTTTTCAGACAACTATTAGAACAAATAGTTGAAAATAATTATGTGTAGCTTCTAAGTAAGGTAACACGCAATAAATAAACTACCCATATTGCGCAGAAATTTTGTTTGTCTTTTTTTGTTACAAAAATAGGCGTGTAGTCGCTCTACATAACTATTTTTGTAGCAAAAAAGACGGACAAAAGGGCAA
>JABHHM010000011.1 GCA_018671575.1 Methylococcales bacterium
AATTGAGTAAATGTAAAGGTTAATTTTGAATCGTCCCTTAGTTTAGCTTTAATTTTTAACATGAATAGGAATTAACTGATAACCTTGTTTTTTTGTATGCCAGGACACATAAGGCTTGCTGGTTTCATTAATAATAAGCAATGGATGGTCTGATACACCAGAACTTATGGCGATAGAAATAGGTAAAGACCAATGCTTACCTGAATCCTTAGAGACTCGTAATTTCAAATGAGTGGCATTATTTTCAAATTTCTTCCACACCAAGTAAGTTATATTATTGAACTGAATAACTTGCGGATGACTTGCGCCAGGGTCTGCATCAACTGAAAAAACATGGTGAGTTGTTGCTTGTTTTACATCAAATAATCCATAATAGATTCCTTTATGAATACTTCCATTACTAAACCAAGTTAAATGATATTTTCCTTGCTGATTGAAATACATATCGGGGCCATGATGAGGACAAGCATCTATTCGCCAGTCATCGACAGTGGCGCGAGTTAATGTAGTAGATTTTTGGGGATGTAATAAAGCAATGGCATGATCTCGGGTATTTTTATTAAAAATATGTCGCCACATCAGTACGACACTTTGTTTTTGATAAGGTGCAATTGCTAGCCGACAACACTGACAACTATGATCGGCAACTTTTTTATTTTTTGAAAAAGTCTTTCCTTGGTCTGATGAAACAGCATAAAAAACGGAGATTCCTCGATAGGCTTGTCGTTGTTTTTTTGACCTAAAACTAACACGTTTATCCAGCCAAGCTAGATATACATGTCCTGATTGACTAACCGATAAAGCATCAAAACGATGACCTATAGGTAAATCATCATCATTAATTGTGCGTGGCAACTCAAAACTCACTCCATTGTTCAATGAACGGGAAAATCGAATATTCCCAGTAAATCGAGCTTTGGTTTTTTGAGTCCACGACAGATAAATTTCATTATTTTTTCCCAATGCTATTTTCGGGCGATTTTCACCATTGGTATAAATTTTTTCAGGAACAGGGTTTACTTTTACCAGTGATTTGTATGTTTTACCGAGGTCCGTTGAGTACCCCGTGTAGACGTGTTTATTTTGAACAAAGACCGTCCACAAATACCCAGCAGAATCAAAAACTGATGAAGGTGTTTTTCCGCAATCGACCGATATTATAGATTGATTTTGACAATGAGCCTGTACTTGACCTGTGAACAGCAAAAACAGAACGACACTGGATAGTCCACAAACGGAAACAATTTTACTTAATGATGCAAAAAATTTTATTGAAACCATAACAGTAATTCAACTCAGCTATATAAGTAGGTGACCATAATTATCTTAACAAAATTTTCGCTCAAGATTTTTTGACCTTTGGTGTTACTGCTCTAATTGCATAGAGATCTATTCGGTCAGAGTAGTAGTGCCAAAGGGCGGAAAATATTGAGTGAAAATATTAATATAATTATGGTTACCTACTTATATTATTGGGTAAGGTAGCTCGTAATAAATAATCCAAAACAACCTATTTAAGCGTTTATAAATTCCGAGATCTTTTTATCTTCCTTGCAAATGTGATTTATAAACCAATTATTTAAAAACAGCCATAAGCCTTTGTGCGTTCCCTCTATTGCTCCGTCACTAAATTCCAACTTAAATTTTTCTAATTTCACACAAAAATCTTGGTGCATTTGTTGTTGCTTATTTAACTCAGGGTAATTAAGTTTTTCCATAACGTTTTCTTCATCGGTAAAATGAAAATGAACATATTCTTCTAATTGTATGAACACTTTTATTACATCAACTACATTTTTTGACTTTGCATCAGACTCTTCAAGTTTATTAATCAACGCAACTAATTGTTTGTGTTGATTATCAAGCTTATCAATTCCAATTAATAAATTATCTCTCCAAACAATCATTATTTATCACCTCTTTTCATACTGATTATTCTACAAAATTAATAAGGAATGGGCACTGATTTTAACTATCAGTATCATTCCAACACAGTTTTAGCTTCAAGAAACACTGTCCTAGAAGGCCAGGGGTGATGCACATAGGCAGTTTCATTGAAGATGTTATCAATTCCCAAACTAAAACTGGTTGATTGACTGAATTCCCAGTTTGTTCTAGCGTTAACAAATAAATAATCATCTTGCGCACCGAATACATTATCGACATTATCACTATTATCCAGATCACCATAACTGTTACTGGCATATCGGAAACTACCCGCTATTTCCAAGTTGTCCATTAATGGATAATTGACGATCAAATTAGCACGCAAATGAGGCATTCGAGGAAAGTCTTTGCCTTCAATTGATGTATCTAAGGTGTTTTTAGTTATTTCTGAATCGATATAACTCATGTTAAATCGTGTATTGAGCTTGCTATTCATGACCTTTGACTGATTAAAAATAAATTCGATACCCGATGTTGTTACTTTATCCACTGGTAAAAAAGTACGGACATTGACATTACCGCTTAATGTTACGTTTTGACTAAAAATTACATCTTTGATTTCTTCATGAAAAAAGTTAAGACGTACAAAACCTTTTTTGACCTTTTTTTCCAACATCAAATTATGATGAAGTCCATCTTCTGGTTTCAATCCTGCATTGGCAACTGACTTTTCAGAAGTTTCATCAACATTTTGATACAATTCTTCAACCAAAGGGAAACGTAAAGCTTTGGCAACAGAATAACGTACGGTAATGCTATCGGTGAGAAAATGTGCCAAAGAAAATTTGGGTGAAATTCCGTTTTCATCCCGATCAGGATGATTTTCTGAACCCGTTAAAACTCCATCAGAATCGTTATCAAAGAAACCATTTCGACCTTGCCACTTTTCGTATCGCAAACCCAATGCCAAATCCCAATCAGAAACAAACTCCCATCCCCACTGTGCAAAAAATGCGATGGTACTGGTCTCTCCTCCACTGACTCCACGAGTTTTTCCCTGAATATTAGAGACAGAGTCATAACGAAAAGGTTTAATCATTAATTCATAGTGTGAATAGTGTATTCCAAGTGACAAACGCATGGAATCATTGCCACCCAGGCTTTCTGTTCCTGTTTGAACATCCAAAGTTTGCCATCCCGTATTATCATATTCTGTAAAACGTCCTTTAAAAGAAGCATTGGCTGATGCAAAAGTTGGATCGGCAGGGTTTCTACCAGTACGAATGGCTTCATCTTGCAGAATATTAAAATCCGTAGCATAAATATCAAATAACCAGTCCGACTCGCCTAAATTACCGCTAATACCCAATCCCAATAATAAACTTCGCCTTTCTTCTGCACGTTCTTGAAAAGCACTGGCACCAAATGAACTGGTTTTAAATGTTTCTCCATTGAAAGTTACTTTATCTTCAAATATTGGATTACCAGAAGCATCTCTTAAGTAATTATTAAGATCATTCTGCTCCTTATCACGATTTTCGTAAGCCAGTATTCCTCTTAATTGAAAATTCTTGAAATCGTAATTTAGTTTAAGTTTATACAAATCGGTAACAACCTGTTCGGAGCCAGAATCACCGTAATAAATAGTGTCTTGACCATATTCATTAACCCCATTAATTGCTCCCGTTACGACAGATGAACTTGCATTAAATGTTGTTTTTTGAGAGGCAAACTGACTTTGAGGATGACCGTTATTAGCCAAATGATTTAGCGAAAAAAACACCCCAAGATCACCTATTTTATTTTCATATGATGCAAAGAATTTACTGCCGTTATACCGCTCATCGGTACTAAGCTGATTATATTCCTGAGAAAATAACGTTCCTTGAAATACGATTCTTTGTTTGGTCGGATTACGAGTGGTGATATTAACAACCCCACCCATCGCATTACCACTGTATTCTGCTGAAAAAGGACC
>JABHHM010000010.1 GCA_018671575.1 Methylococcales bacterium
ACCATCAATTTGTTTCTTGGAATTGTCGTGATACAGCTGACCAACGGATGAATCTAAAATCATCTTATTTAATTGCTCTACCGCCTCTTCAGCCGTTTGTGAAATGACAGCAATATTCACACCTGAAAATGCTTCAATTTCAGCTAAACTCGGTTTCTGGTTCATGGCTACGGCAACTGTCGGCACCCCACATTGCAAACTTTCGAATAAGCTTAATCCATAAACGGACAAACAATAGTGACTTTGCAACATCAAAGGCTGCAATTGATCAATATTTTCATGAATAACCCATTGATGAACGGCTTTTTCAGGAACATCGGGGTGATTCGAGAACATTCCTTTGACCCAATGAATTTCAATGCTTGATGGCAAAGATTCATTTATCAGGGCAGGCAAGTGAGTTCCCAAATGAAAACAATCAGAACTGCCAGTCAAAATCAATAATTTATTACCAACATTCCAGTGAATTGGAATCACTTTTGGCAATATTAAATAATCTAAACCATAAACCACTTTTTTAGATCGATTCACAGGATGCTTTTCTGACAGAAAAAATGACGGAACAATGTTTAAATCAACCTGTTCAACCCAGGGCAAACAAAAATCAATGGAGACT
Source organism: Methylococcales bacterium (assembly GCA_018671575.1). Lineage (GTDB taxonomy): Bacteria > Pseudomonadota > Gammaproteobacteria > JABHGC01 > JABHGC01 > JABHHM01. The sequence goes on from JABHHM010000010.1 coordinate 617, forward strand.
GTAGCTATTTGTTGAAATTGCAATTTTTGCAGACATTTCTCTAATGCAAGCTCCTGATTTTTAGGGTAAATATCAAAAACCACCACATTGGGTATTTTTTCCTTCACTTGATATTCAACAGCAGAACTCAAAGAGTCTTCATCACTGACCATAACATGAGGCAACAAAGCAAGTTCAGCAATATCAACAGATGTTCCCTGAATAATCAGCTTCACTGCCGCACTTTTAATATCCTGTAACGCACGGGCAATGGTAATAATACGCTTAATATGGCCCCAGCCAATCTCAGAATTAACTTGTGTCACCAGTAAGATGGGCTGTGAACTTTCACTGGTGGTTTTCTGGTGGACTTCTGAGTTAATTGCCACTAAATTTTCATCTTTGATCAATTGCTCAATCAACCATTTTAAATCAACAATACTTGACTCATCATTTGCTTCATACCATCGACGATAGACTTCTTGCATAAAAAAGTAATCAGACGGGGTATCTACTGAAATACGATGTATCCGTTGAGTAAACACTGGATCATCCTCGTACCATCCCCATTGTAAATTTTGATAATAAGGTCTCATTGAAGACCCTACATGTTCACGAAATTCAGCCGTATTGGTTTTTTCAATCACTTGATTCCAAATTCGCCTGGCATAAACATCAAAACCGCAGTGGATATGGGGAGTACCATTTTTAACAGCAGTCGTTGTTACAATGTCAACATCAGGTTGTTCGATCAATATTTTTAAATGCCCAGCAATGGTTGTAGGCTCTAACAATGGACAATCACCACAAACATACAGCAGGTGACTGGGATTCTCTTTTTTCACAATGGCATCGACACGACCAACCACATCATTAACATCACCATCAAAAGCATAAACTTGTTTATTATTTTGATGACACCAATCAACCAGTGGTCGATTAAAATCATCATTGGTGGTTGCCAGTACCAACGTATCAATTTCCTCAACTTTCTCCAAACGTTTAAAAACATGTGAAATCAACGGCTGACCATTAAGTTCCAGCAAATGTTTTTTAGGTAATCGGCTAGAATTCAAACGTGCCGTGATCACGGCTAACACATTAATGCCATTCATATCTTGAATCCAATACGTTGATATACTGACCTTGATGCCATTTTTCCTGAAAGTCACTAAAATGTTGTGACTGAGCATGTCCTGACTGCCCCACTGGAAAAATCCATTGGCTATTTGATGGATTATTCATATCCCAAATCAATCGTGTCGTTGCCCCAGAATGAGGACTTTCCTTTCTCACCAACCCAGAATAACCAGGCTGAGGATATTCTTTTATTTTAAATTTTTTACCTAAAAACGGCACCGTTTTGACAAATGGATGTTGTGCTTTCCACTGATTTTCTTTGCTATAATTGCCTTTATTTTTTTGACGATTTTTTATCACTTTTTCTGCCAACCAATTAGCCACTTCAGTATTATCATGACCAAAAATATTTAGACCATTCTTGATTGACAAAACTTTAATCAACCAGGCATTACCTCTTGCCCAGAGATAAGGGGTCTTTTTAATATCCTTTTTCAAGACCATTTTTTTGACTTTTGAAATGAGCAATTCAAATAACTTATCCTGAATAAAAACTGCATCGGTAAAAACTTCGGGAGCAGACGATGCATGGTGATCCCATTTTTCCCATTGACCAACCATCAGTTGATAGTCTGTGGTTTGATTCGTTGAATGTTTAATCATCCAGTTTAATATCAAACCATGCAAACGACTTTTAGTATCCAATTGTAACTGTTTCATTTCTTTCATGGTTAAATTTTCATGACTGGAAAGATAACTCTCAATTCTTTCCTTACGCTCATTGCCACCCCAGCCATGATCAAACTCATCAATCCAAATACGCTCGTTGGCTGTTGCAATAAACTTTGCCTGAGCAGTATTTGTTTGCTTGCTAATCCATTGCCTTGGACGGTCATAAACAGGTTTAAAGCCTCGCCATTCTCCATTAATGGCAGGTTGTGGCACACGCCCAGAGATGTTTCTTATAATACCTTGCCCACTACTGCGATAGCCAATATTACCATGGCGATCAGCCATCACCACATTTTGAGCTGGGACAAGCATTACATCCAAGGCTTTATTAAAATCTTCCCAATCTTTCGCTCGATTAAGTTTGATGGTCGCAATACGAATTTTTTGTGGAAAGAACCCCAACCACTGGCGAGAATAATAATCCTCTCCCAGATATTTTTTCTGTGACAAAGGCCCTCGATGAGTTCTCCAGACTTCCACTGAGACATCTTCTGAATGTTTGACTTTAATGGTATCTGTTAATTTTTTAATGGGCTTCCAAATAGTTTTACCTGATTTATTTTTATCCAGATAAGCTGTTTTTTTATCATTTAACGTCTCTTTTAATAAATCATCAACATCTTCCCT
>JABHHM010000251.1 GCA_018671575.1 Methylococcales bacterium
CCCATCAATCACCTTACAAAGCTATGTTGTTGAACCCTCCAATCTTATTCTTGAAAAATTTATTCCCAAAGACTTAGAAGAAGCTTATAGAACACTGATTAAAGACATATCTGAAATATTGCATCAAACATTTAATACCATAGACTACACCTCCATTCGACTGCATGGTGATTGTCATCCTGGCAATATTTTATGGCGAGATAATGGCCCACACTTTCTTGATTTTGATGACAGTAGAATGGGACCTGCAATGCAGGATATTTGGATGTTGCTTTCTGGTGATCGTCAGGAACAAACATTACAATTAATGGAAATTGTTGAAGGCTACAATGAATTTCATGATTTCAATCCTGCGGAATTACGTTTGATTGAACCATTACGCACCATGAGAATGATTTATTACGCAGGCTGGATTGCGAAACGCTGGAATGATCCAGCATTCCCTCACAATTTCACCTGGTTTAACACCCCTAGCTACTGGTCTGAACACATTTTACAATTACGGGAACAGTTTTCGGCATTACAAGAAGCTCCACTTAAATTAGCACCGTAAAAACCCTGCATATCCCGTTGATCCAAAACATGACTCCCTAAGGGACGAGCTTGAAGACAATGAAGAAAAATTTCATTACTTCATGGTGAAAAATAGAGATTATTAAAAACTTCAAAAACTTTTTTTTCGATACTTAAACAATTTTCCTTACATATTTCATGCCATCCAACAATTGTCAATAGTTATCCACAACCTTTTAGTAATTTTATTCCAATCATTTTTTTACAAATAAAACACCCCAACAAATCTTAAACAAACACATTAACATTCCATTAAATAATTGATATTTATAGCATTTTTACAAATGTTCAAAATGTAATCAATTTGTCACAAAAGCCTATTCCAGCAACGATTTTGATGAAAAAAATAAAGTTATCCACAGAGTTATCCACAGGTTTTGTGGATAACTCTGTGATTTTTTTTAAAAACAAGCACTTAGGAATACATTGCAAGACATTAGGGTAAACACCTACATCCAACACAGGTTCACCTAGGAGACTGTCCGAGAACTCAGGTTTTCGTCAAATCAAGGCATGAAATTGTCGAAAAAGCGCAGTTTACGGGTGTAAATGAGCATTTTTAGACCATTTTTCCTCGGTACCCCCTTGAGGGGTGAACGCAGAGTTGGCGGAAAGATGAGTTTTCGGACAGCCCCCTAGAAACAACTTTTAGGCTTACCAAAACGATTAATAACCTGAACAATATCCTTATTGCCAATACTCAAGAACTCTAAGTTACCAATGCAATATCGAATAATATTTGGCAGATTGTTGTTTTCAAATCGACCTTGCTTAATTTTTAGACTCATATTGGCATCAATCACCGTAATACTCTTTCCTGAAAGGCTAGCCGCATTGGCAACAGGAAAAATATAAAACAGCAAGCCAACTAAAATAAATTTTTTCATCAACATAAGCTTATCTTAATTCATTATGTCTTTTTCGACTGAATGATAGGGATCAAAATGCTTAATATTTCTTCGAACATTTCTTTGAGTAATGACCCCTTTGATATAATAATTTCTGACCAGTTCAATGATTGGATAATCGGGATTGAGAGGTCTTAAATAAGCCCTATCCCCTTCTTTACAGAATTGTCTAAACCACAGCTCGCCATCATATTCAACGGTTGCATAAACTTCATGTAAACATTGAGTAACAGACTCAATGATAATGATACATTTTTCTGGAAATTCTGGCTCCATACTGTTATCAGTCACCTGCAACGCGTAAGGTTCAGACTCTGCACAATGGCTGTAATTTACATCAGTATCCTCATTACTACTTTGTTGAGCTTCAGAAACGATCTCAATGCCTTTAATTTCTTTCATATTAACTTTCCCTGCCTATGTAAATAGGTGACCATAATTATTTTATCATTTATAAAAAATAAATGAATTTTGAATGACTATTACAAATTTCTGTAGTATAAGCTACTGACATATTGGTTATACATTTAAAATACTAAGTAAATAACCAATATCTACATCACTATAAAATTATAAGTTAATAACTAAACCAGAGGTGACTCATCCATGAATAAAATATTATCTATTTTTTTTATTTCCTGTCTAGCATTTACTTTATCATCTAATGC
>JABHHM010000009.1 GCA_018671575.1 Methylococcales bacterium
AGTCGCATCATAGAACGGCAGAGTTCAGCAGGTTGCCCAGTTAAACCCAAAATGTAACCCGTTCCTATTTCAGTTCGTCCTTAAAATAAAACTTTCCCAGTAAATCAGGAGTAATAATGTGACAACGGTGACATTAAATGGTGAAAACATCAAATTAAATGGAAATTTACCAAAAATTGGTGATGAATTGCCTGAATTTGAATTAGTAGATAATAAATTAAATAGCTGTCATTTGGCTGATTTTCAGGGTAAAAAGAAATTATTGAACATTGTCCCAAGTATTGATACAGAAGTTTGTGCAAATTCTGCAAGAAAGTTTGAGGATGCAGTCCATGATAGAAATGATGTCATTATGTTGGTGGTATCATCCGATTTGCCTTTTGCTCAAAAGAGATTTTGTAGTGGAAAAGGTGTCGATCATGTTTTATTGCTTTCCATGATGAGATCTAAAGATTTTGCCAGATCCTATGGAATGTTGATAGAAGATGGCCCACTAGCGGGATTAACAGGGCGAGCGGTTATTGTGGCAGATGAAAATAATAAAGTGATTTATACTGAGTTAGTGTCCGAAATAACCAATGAGCCAGACTATGATAAAGCAATATCATTTTTAGAATAATTAAAGGTAAAGCGCAATAAATAACCACCCCATATTGCGCATATTTTTTGTTCTTATTCTTTGCTTATATAAATAGCTGTGTATCTTCTACACAATTATTTTTGTAGCAAAAAAGATGGATAAAAAAGCCAGTAAGGTAACGCGCAATAAATAAACTACCCATATTGCGCAGAAATTTTGTTTGCCTTTTTTGTTATAAAAATAGGTGTGTAGTCGTTCTACATAACTATTTTTGTGGCAAAGAAGACAGACAAAAGAGTTTTATGCCCTTTGGGTGCAAGTAAGATGGGTAGTTTATTTGTTGCGAGTTGCCTAAGATGGGTGGTTATTTATTGTGAGTTATCTAAATGTTAATTATTGAAAAATCAAGAAAAAATCGACAACAAGGTAGGCAGGTGGCAACACCTGATGCTCAATATACGACTGAAATTAGTGCTGATCTTTTACGAGATGATGAACCCGCATTGCCTGATGTTTCTGAATTGCAAGTGGTCAGACACTATACCCAGTTGTCACAAAAGAATTTTTCAATCGATACTCATTTTTATCCTTTAGGATCATGTACCATGAAATACAATCCTAAAGCTTGTAATACTTTGGCGACATTGCCTCAATTCCTTAATCGTCATCCGTTGTCAGGTGAAAATTTTGGCCAGGGAATTCTATCTTGTTTGTTTGATTTACAACAAATTTTGAAAAATATTACGGGTATGCAAGGGGTTTCATTGATTCCCGCCGCAGGTGCTCAAGGTGAGTTTGCTGGTGTGGCAATGATTCGAGCTTATCATGATGCACGAAATGATGCGCAAAGAAATGAAATTATTGTGCCTGATGCGGCTCATGGAACCAATCCTGCGTCAGCAGTCATGTGTGGTTATAAAGTTCGTGAAATACCGACCAATCAACAAGGTGATGTGGATATTGATGCGTTAAAAGCAGTGGTTGGTCATAAAACAGCAGGAATCATGCTGACTAATCCATCCACGTTTGGTGTATTTGAAACCAATATTAAACAAATTGCTGATATTGTACATTCTGCTGGTGGCTTATTGTATTACGATGGGGCTAACCTTAATGCTATTTTAGGTAAAGTTAGACCTGGCGATATGGGTTTTGATGTTATTCACATGAATTTACATAAAACATTTTCAACACCTCACGGTGGTGGTGGTCCTGGTGCTGGGCCTGTTGGTGTGGGTGAAAAATTATTGCCTTATTTACCCATTCCTGTGGTTGCTTATAAAAATGAAACCTATTATTGGGCCGATGAATCTGAATACCCAAATAGCATTGGTCGAATGTCAACCTTCATGGGAAATGTTGGTGTATTACTTCGAGCTTATATTTATGCTCGTTTACTGGGTGTTGATGGGATGCTTCGTGTGGCAGAGTATTCGACATTAAATGCAAATTACCTGATGTCTCGCTTAACAAAAGAAGGATTTGAAGCCGCATTTCCTGATAGAAAAGCAACTCATGAATTTATTATTACCTTAAAAGCATTGGCGAAACAAACGGGTGTTAATACCATGGATTTTGCCAAAAGATTATTGGATTATGGCTTTCATGCACCGACCACTTATTTCCCATTGGTTGTTCCTGAGTGCTTATTGATTGAACCGACAGAAACAGAAAATAAAGAAGAAATTGATGAATTTGTTGATGTCATGGTTAAGATTCGTCAGGAAATTTTGGATAATCCAGACTATGTTAAAAATGCACCTCATACGATGCCTGTGAAACGGCTTGATGATGTAAGGGCGGCCAGAGAACTTGATTTGGCCTGGAAATAAAATAATACACAACATAGTGCAGAAATTTTTCTCGTTTTTCTTTGTCACAAAAATAACCTTTACAATTTGCAAAAAAACTTTGTTCACAGGCAAGGCACGAAAACAAGCGTATAGTCGAACTATGCAACTGTTTGAGTAACGAAGCCTGTGGGTAAAATCGAGTAAATGTAAAGGTTATTTTTGAATCGTCCCTTAGTATGAATGATATTGCTCCATCATTACCGCTGGTTTCAGTTGTTGTTGCTACCTACGAGCTTGCAACTTTTCTGCCTGAAACCATCATCAGTATTTTCTCCCAATCCTATCCTTGTATTGAAATAATTATTATTGATGATGGTTCAACTGATAATACCCGTGAAATAATAAAGCCATTTTTAACGCCATCTTCATTTTTTAAATATTCTGGAAAGCCTGAGGTAACTACGCTATATCATTATCAGCAAAATAGAGGGATTGCCAATGCCAGAAATTTGGGGGCTAAATTATCTCAGGGGGAATTTATAATATTTTTGGATGCAGATGATTATTTATTGCCGTATGCTATCCAAAGTATGGTCAATCATTTTAATCAAAGTTCATCAAATGTTGCGTTGGTTTATACGGATATGATCGCATTAATAGAGCCAAAACATCAGACATCATTAAGGCAGGGCAAAGCATTGAGTGCTAAGCCCGATGCATTTTTAGAATTAATATCCTATAACCCTTTGATTCCAAGCACTACCATGATTCGAAGTCATATTTTTAAAAGCTTGAATGGCTTTGATGAAAATTTTGAACTGTCAGAAGATTATGAGCTGTGGTTTAGAATATTGCTTCATTATGATTTTAGTAAATTGGCTATACCCGCTGTGACCCATCGTTTTCATACCAACCAAGTGACTCAGAAAAAAGCAGGAAGAATAAGAAAAGTGGTTGATTTGGTTTGCTTGAAATATTTTTATAGTATTCCTTTTAGACAACTCTATTCCTCTATGGATGATATGGTATTTGTTCAATTCATTGATTCATGGGTCGATAAAATTCTGAAACGTGGGACACCTCCACTTGACACAGGATTAGAAATGCTCAGCTATTTGCAAAATATTGTATGGAGTTCTCAACGACAAAAAAAGATTGATCTCATACAGCATCAAATTCCATCATTTTTAAAGACTCATTTCAATTCCACATTAAGAATCAGTGAAAAAGATAAGGAAATGATTCGTATAAATAACAGGGTTTAATGTTGTGATAGTAGGTAATGGGCTAATTGCTAGGGCATTTAATAACTCCCTATATGAATTTAATCATGTCATAATATTTGCTTCTGGAGTGTCTAATTCTTCTTCAACCAATGATGCTGATTTTGATAGAGAACTTTCACTGTTGAAAAAATATCAATTCAGTAAAAAGAAGCTGATTTATTTTAGTACCAGTTCATTGTTTGACAAGGCATGTCAAAACAGTCCTTACATCAAGCATAAAATCAATATTGAAAAACAGATTCAAGCGTTGTTTAGCCGTTACATTATTTATCGCCTGCCTATTCTTGTCGGAAAATCGAGCAACCCTTACACGCTGACAAATTATTTGTACAATTCCATTAAATTAGGAAAGAAAATAGAGTTACAGGTTAATGCATGTCGGTATTTAATTGGTATTGATGATGTTGTAAAATTTGTCTACCAAACAAGTTCTGTCAATAATTTAATTGTTAATTTAAATTATGACAACAAACTCAATATGGTAAATATTGTTGCAATATTTGAGAAAATTATCGGTGTAAAAGCCAATGTTGTATTGGTAGATAAAGGTGATTGTTATACCGTCGATAATAGTTTATTCATCAGTTTTTTGACTAAAAACAATATTGTCCAGCAAGATTGTTGTACTGATGTTTTTAATATTATTAAAAAGTATTATGTATAAGGACGGATAGGAAATAACGTAGAACGGGCACGAAATAACTTCCCGTTCTTGGTTTCATATTTATTTTAAATTCAAATGATCTGATTGAATAAAAGCGTAGGAATAGTCACTCTATTCTGAGCTTTTGTGATTGAAGATCGTTTGAAGGTGAAGTGAAGATGG
>JABHHM010000056.1 GCA_018671575.1 Methylococcales bacterium
ACTTAAATCAATCATTATTTTTGCATTCAAACCAACAGATTCCAACTCAGACGAGGCTTTTTCCACATTAGTTTTATCATAATTGGGTGCTTTTCCACCACGCAAAATGATATGACAATCTTCATTACCAGTGGTCGAAAAAATAGCTGAATGACCTGCTTTGGTTAAAGATAAAAAATGATGCGGCTGAGAAACGGCATTGATGGCATCAATGGCAATCCTTAAAGTACCATCTGTGCTATTTTTAAAACCAACGGGACAGGAAAGTCCTGATGCTAGTTCTCGATGCACCTGACTCTCTGTTGTACGAGCACCAATAGCACCCCAAGCAATTAAATCAGCGATATATTGTGGTGTAATTAAGTCAAGATATTCTGTTGCGGCAGGAATCCCCATCTCATTCAGGTCTCTCAACAGTCTTCTTGCTAAACACAAGCCTTTGTTAATTTCAAAACTACCATCTAATTTGGGATCATTGATTAAACCTTTCCAACCAACGGTAGTTCGTGGCTTTTCAAAATACACTCGCATCACAACAACAAGTTCATCAGCCAACTCATCTTTAATTTGCTTTAGCTTTTCGGCATATTCATGAGCAGCATCAACATCATGTATGGAACAAGGCCCTACTACAACCAAAACCCGATCATCTTTTTCATGCAGAATCTGGTGGATTTGTTGTCTGGCTGTTGACGTTGTTTTTGCCGCCGCTTCAGTGATCGGATAAGCTTCATGAACTTCCACTGGAGGCACAACTTCTTTAACAGCTTTAATCCTTAAATCATCTGTATTCAATTCCATTCATTTACCTATTTTATTAGTTGTTAGGATATGATGCCCCGATGGACAAATTTTCACATACTCGGATACTACCTATTTTTTAACCATGAAGTACATGAAGACAATGAAGAAAAAACTTCAATATCTTCATGCTCTTCATGGTAAAAATAAAAATCCCCATACTTTCAAATATAACTACTATATTTATCAAGCTCTTCCGTATAATTCAATCAATCTTTTTATTTTTTTGGGTAAAACCACCGAAACCTGATCCCAGTTAAATTTCCAACACCAGTTATTTTCCGTGGTTCCAGGAATATTCATGCGATGCTCCGAACCCAAATCCAATATATCTTGCATTGGAATAATGGACAAAAATGCAGGAGATGCCATCGCTGCTTTAATTAAAACCCAAGGCATTTTTTCTGTTTCACACACAAGATAATCATACACATGTTTTTTAACCTCTTCAGACGAGGATTGATACCAACCTAAAGTCGTATCATTATCATGCGTACCTGTATAAACCACACTATTTTTTTCATGATTATGAGGCAAATAAGGATTATCAGCTTCTCCGCCAAAAGCAAATTGTAAAATTTTCATCCCTGGAAAATTAAATTTATCTCTTAAATCAATCACTTCTTGAGTAATCACACCCAAATCTTCAACCAATAAAGGCAAATCTTCAAAAACACCTTTTAAGGTCGTAAAAAAACCATCGCCAGGTGCTTTGACCCATTGCCCATCAATGGCGGTCTCAGATTCTGCGGGTATTTCCCAAAAGGCTTCAAATCCACGAAAATGATCTATTCTAATTAAATCATATAAAATCAACTGGGTTTTCATGCGATCTATCCACCAATGAAACCCATCTTTTTTCATGTATTCCCAATCATAAAGCGGGTTACCCCAACGCTGTCCTGTTTCTGAAAAGTAATCTGGTGGAACACCTGCTACAACCGTTGTATGTCCATCCTCATTTAACCTGAAACATTCTCGAAAAGACCACACATCAGCACTGTCATGCGCCACAAAAATGGGCATATCACCAAATATTTCAACATCATGATCATTAGCATACTGTTTGACAGCCAACCATTGTTTAAAAAATATAAATTGCTGGTATTGAGTTTCTTCAATAGATTGCTGTAATCTTGATTTTGCCTGCCTGATCGCATCCTCCAGACAATCTCTTTCTTCCACAGGCCAATCCCACCAAGCCATGCCATTATTTTCATCTTTTAACGCAATATATAAGGCATAGCCATCTAACCAGCTTGAATGTTGCGTTTTAAATTCCTCAAACTCAGCTTTGTGTTGCTCCTCAGCCTCTTTATTAAATATCTCAAACGATTGCTTTAGTGCTTTAATATGGGAAGTTTTAAATACATCTAATTCTTCATGTAGTTCATAAGATTCCAACCAGCCCCATTTAATTAATAAATCCAGACTAATTAAAAACGGGTTGCCTGCATGTACAGACAAAGCTTGATAAGGCGAATTATCCGAATGAGCTGGGTTAACAGGCAACACTTGCCACACTTTAAAACCACAATCGGCAATAAAATCAATAAAATGAAAAGCATCTGTACCCAAGTTACCTATAACTGATGAACTGGGTAATGATGTCGGATGAAGAAGTATACCTGCTGCTCTATTTTTCATGGAATTCATCATTAATTAGTTTTTTCTCATCACGCCACCATTATCCATATCACCACCACCTTGAGTGAAACTTACACTCAATTCATCAGGTGGAATAATATCCATTAACTGATATAAATGGGTTAAATGGGTACGATAAAGACTTTCAAAGTCTTTCACAGAATCAGCAGGATTATAATCACCAAACCACCAAAACCAATCAGACCCCTCACAAATGGCGAGCTGTTTATCGATTTCATCCAATTTATCTGAGTCAATTTTTTGATTTTGTTTAAAATCATCATAAGCCAGCTTGGCTTGTGCTAACAATTCCCAACCTTTATTTTTTGCTTGCTCACCAATCCAAGTAGAAAAAGTGCCGTAAACCCAACTACCAGCAACAACATAAGGTAGCTCTGTCACATTTTCAAATGACTTAGAAGCATCTTCAAAAGTGGTCAATTGAATTTCTGGATGATTTGCCAAGCGTTGATATAAAGCAGATAAAAAATGATAGGCATTATCTGGATAATATTCCCAGGCATTTTCACCGTCCAATATAACACTAACAATACGGTCTTTTTTATGTATAGTGGCACAATTGATATTTTCAAGATGATTGATAAAATCATTAACCGCATCATCTGCATGCCATTTTGAATAAGTGAAACCAATCAAGTCTGATAAGCCATCATCACGAAAATATTGATGAATTTTACCACCTTCCAAACAAAAAGCCTGGTGTACATTACAGTCAATAGCATAGTCTTTTTGTATCAATGACTGAGCAGTATGACTTAACACCGCTTGACCACTGGCTGCCCATGAAAACCCAGATTTCTCTAATATTTTTAGTGTTTCTGTACTGATACTACCCTCTGATGGCCAACATCCTTTGGTTTTATAACCAAAGTGTTTTTCAAAGACCTTGTAACCCTCTTCAACATGCCATTGAACCCTTTCTTCACCGCCTGGGTATTTTTCCATTTCTGGCATTAACGCATCAGGCATGGCTTCTTTGGTTGTGTTAACGTCCAGTAAAATAGGAATAATAGGATGTGCAAAGGGTGTAACAGATATTTCTATCTTACCTGCTTCCCGTAGTTTTTTATAACGACCAATCAAACCTGACAATGAATCATTGATCACTTCCATCAATAATAATCGGTCTTGATAGGTAAACAGGTTTTCTTTTTTCATTAATTGCTGAACCCGTTTATCGTCTCGTCTTATTGTCTCGCCAAGCCATGCCAAATGATACCAGGTTATAATATCTTCAATAAAATGGTCATTGACGTAATTAATAGCCGCTTTATCTCTAAAAATTAATTGGGCATAATTTGAAAGTTGATGAAAAGCGGGAAAACGATTAATCAAACGTTCTTTATTTGCTCGCAGACTATTTTTAATTAGGGTCATTCTCATGTCGACATCAGATGGCATTTTCTCACTTGCCAAAGCCTGTAAAAAAGCATCTTTGATGGGCGTTTTATCTTTGAGAAATTGTGTTACCTGCTTGGCATAATCATCTAATTGTTCCAACAACGTCGGCGCAAAATTGAAAACTGCACGAGCTCCTGGCACTTCTTCAATATGAGCTGCCATATCCACATAATCTTTAATGCCATGTAAATAAGTCCATGGCAAAATATATTCACCTGTCAATGCATTGCGGTATTCTGGCTGGTGCATATGCCAACACAAAACCACTTTCAAACGTTTGTTATCAACGGACATGATGTAGCTCCTGCCCTAACATTTCAGCGGTAATAAGCACAATACCTCCAGGCGAAATATAAAATTGTTTTTTATCTTTTTCCAAATCTTCACCAATCACAGTGTTCTCAGGAATAGTACAACCTTTATCAATAATGGCATTTTTAATTCGACAATTACGACCAATATCAACATTGGGTAAAATGACACAATTTTTAATGTCTGTATAAGAATTCACCCTGACATTTGAAAATAACAATGATCGATCGATAGTTGCACCAGAAACAATACAGCCTCCTGAGATCATAGAATCAACGGCCATACCACGACGATCATCATCATTAAAAACAAATTTTGCAGGTGGCAATTGTTCCTGATAAGTCCAGATGGTCCAATCATCATCATACATATTCAATTCAGGCGTAACACTGACCAGCTCCATATTGGCATTCCAGTAAGCATCAACAGTTCCAACATCTCTCCAATAAGCACTCTCATCAGTACCTTCATTTCTAAAGGGATAGGCTGATACTCTATATTTATCAATGACTGAAGGAATAATATCATGACCAAAATCATGTGAAGAATTAGGCATATCGGAATCTTTTAATAACTGTTCATATAAAAATTCTGTATTAAAAACATAAATACCCATAGATGCCAACGCCACATCCGTTTTTCCAGGAATGGGTTCAGGGTTTTCTGGTTTTTCTGAAAACTTTATGATTCGACTGGCTTCATTAACGGTCATCACGCCATATGCCTTAGCTTGTTCGAGAGACACATCAATACATCCAACGGTCATGTCAGCATCTTTTTCAACATGATCAGCGATCATTGCGCCATAATCCATTTTATAAATATGATCACCAGCCAAAACCAGTACATATTTAGGATTATGCGAACGAATAATATCTAGATTTTGAAACACCGCATCGGCTGTACCAGAATACCAGTTTGATGCAATTCGTTGTTGAGCAGGCAATAACTCAACAAATTCATCAAATTCACCCCTTAGAAATCCCCAGCCTTTTTGTACATGACGAATCAGCGAATGAGATTTATACTGTGTAATCACACCCACTCGTCGAATTCCAGAATTAATACAGTTAGACAACGGAAAATCAATGATCCTGAATTTTCCACCAAAAGGCACGCCAGGCTTAGCTCGCCAGCGAGTCATATCTTTTAATCTAGCGCCACGACCACCAGCCAGTATCAAAGCCAGTGTATCTCTAGTCAATCGACTAACATATCTAGGTGCGGCTTGACCACTCATTTGAAGCTCTCCTTCATTTGCGGAACGTGCATAAAATAACTTACCTTATTATAGTGCTAAGTTTATAAATATTAAGCAAAAACTAAAAAATATTTTTGCTGTCTATTTAATATTTCATTCCTGTAATACATTGCGACAAATCTTCAGGAACTAAATAGGGAATACTGACAATTTGATCACACAACAACCTTTGCTGACATTTCATGCAAACAGATGACTTCATCATAAAACGTTTACGTTGATGTATAGCTGTTTTAATCTCTAATTGCCACCTTAATACCGTGTTTTTATTGGGGTGAGAATAGGCAATACCATAACACCATTTTTCACTTGAATAATCCACCGACTCAATAGCATAAAACCAGCTGAGATCCAGTAATTTCACATTAATTTCACAATCCTGTAGTGCTTGCTTAACTTGCTGTAGCATTGAGAAATAATCTTTTGACAAGGCATCGCCAAATAATAGATAACTCAATTTTTTTTGCGGATATTGAGTTGACCAATAAAGTAACTCAGCAGATGTTTTTATCACAATCACATCAGCCATGTACGCATCCTCTCCCGTAGCAACCGTCATCAACCGATAATTCGTGGACAGATACTTTTCCAATACTTGCGACACTTGCTGCATTTGCTTGTTTGAAGTAAAGAATTCTATTTCATGATAACTGTTGAGTTCAGACGCTAAAGAAAACACATCATCTGGATTTTCTATCCAGCAAATCAAAGCTTGATAATGATAATCCAATGATAATTTATGCTGATAGAAAGTTGCTGTTGAGGCATTTAAAAAATCACGTCCTGAAGCATGACCCAATTGACCATAGACAATATGCTTCACTTCATAATCTATCCCGTCATTACTCTGCGTACTGATTGAATAACCATAATATTCAGCAAACCCAGGCTCCAAAGGAATACTCCATTGTCCCGCTGAATATTGTTCAACAACTTCAGTAAAACACCCCCAATCCATTCGTTGACTAATTAAACTAAATGATTGACAAGCATCAATTTTTATTAAAAGTCGCTGATTATCAAAAAACAACTGACTACTCAATATGTCATAATCAAAACCTATTGATTCAGGCCTTGAAATAAATAAACTATGATTATATTTTATTTGATTTTTTGAGGTTATTTCCAACTGACCCGAATAGTCTGACAACCAGCCATCAACATCATACAAAGTCATTTCAAATTGATAACATTGATTATTCTCAAAAATAAAAAGAGGATCTGTATGACGACCTAAGTAATGAATTGTTCCCACTTTGAAGTTTAAATCAGCTCGATAACAGCCTAATTGAATGCTTTGTATATCTTCCAAAACAGATTTTTGTTTCGAAGAAAATAGCAAGTGCAATAATTGCCTATCACACTGATGATTCGATTTAGCGAGATGAGTAATGGTTCGACAATAAGCAGGAACAACACGGACATCCACATTCACGCTAATTCAATGCCATTTCAAATACCGACTTCAAAGCAGATGGACAACATTGTTTCCATTGAGTTGATTCCGACACTGAACGACTTTCTTGTAATTTTATATTAAGGGCAGCCGTTTTATACCCTCCAGACATTAAACAAACCGAAAAATAATCACACTGCTGACACGCTGAATGCCGAAATAACTGTTTAATTTCAGAATGGATATTTTTGCCACTATGATGTCGATCATAATCATTAGTTTGACCTGGATTAAACTGCCTGACAGGATCAATTTCACCCAAAACAGTAAAGTCCCCCCAAGTCATATCGGCATTTTTATCAATAAATATAAGACTGCCTTTTCCTTGATTTAATTGCTCCAGCACCTCTTTGGTTTCTAATTCATTTGAAGACTTAATTAAGGTCATCATATTATTCAGATTACAATCTAAGCCTAGTTTTTTTGATCGTTGAAAAAAGGCTTCCAACCAATGACTCACAGCCTTAATTTTCTGCCTAAAGCCCACATTCTCAGACAAATACTTAAATTCAACTCCCGATGCCCAGAAGATATTAATCGGCCCATGATGTTGCTGTAAAAGAGGTTCTAATAATTTTAGACTGGGTAACGAATCAGACATCAAATTTAGCACCAAAATATCTGCCGAATTTTCACCCCCACCTCTTTTTAATGCAAGTTCGGACAAAAACCATTGAATATTTTTCCAATAATTTTTAGAGGTTAATCCAGGATTAGAAATAACAACAAACTTACAATCAATATTTAAATATTGCTGATTATACCAGTCAATCAACGCCTTTGCTTTATCAAGCTGTTGTCGCTGATGACCAATGAGTGAAGTCGCCACTTCCAGAGTACAAGTACCGTAATTAAAATATTGCTGAACAATTTCACCCAATTGTTTAAGAATATCCCAGCTTTGATCTTGTAAAGCCAGCGCATTCCCTCGACCAATTCCAATGGCTAATTGTTCAACATAATTTAAAGGTTTTGAAATTTCTGCAAAACAGTGGCTGATTTTTTCGAGCGTCAAAAACGACTCAGTTGAATCTTTTTCTTCAGTGGATAACAAGCAACCCGAACAGGTTCCGTGACAAGTTCCGCAATAATCTAAATTAATAATTAAGGAATGACGGTTAATTTTCTTAACCGCCAACTCCAGCGGAAAATTCACTCTTTAATGATGAGATTTTTCGATGACTTTTTCTGTAGAAGAATGCTTTTGCAACACACCTTTTTCATAATACATTTCAGTCACAGGCTGTAGAAACAAATAAACTGACAATAAACCGACCAAACTCATGCTAATCGTATAGGGTAATGCCATCCAAACCATTCTTCCATAAGATAACCGCACCAATGGGGCGATAGATGAAGTCAGTAAAAATAAAAATGCAGCTTGCCCATTGGGTGTTGCCACACTGGGAATATTGGTTCCTGTATTAATAGCAACGGCCAATAAATTAAAGGCATCTTGAGTAATTTGACCTTGAACCAAGGCCTGTTTAACCTCATTGATATAAATAGTTGCAACAAACACATTGTCACTCACCATTGAAAGCACACCATTGGCAAGATAAAACATGGCAACTTGCGTATTACCTTCCAACGCAAGCACAGCCTTAATAACGGGTGAAAATAATTGCTGATCCGCAATCACCGCAACTATCGCAAAAAACACGGTTAATAAAGCGGCAAAAGGCAATGCCTCCATAAATGATTTGCCAATTTGGTGCTCATCAATAATACCGTTAAATGCAGTAATAAAAATAATCACTGACAAACCAATCAAACCAACCTCTGCCAAATGTAAAGTTAATGCAATAACCAGCCAAACACCCGTCAATGCTTGAATAATCAATTCGGCCTTTTTACGAGTATTCCTTTTTTTATCTTCTTCCTCATCAAACGCAACAAGCACTACCCTCACTTCTTCTGGCAATTTGACTCCATAACCAAACCAACCTTTTAGTTCCAGCAATACACAACAAGCCAAGCCTGTCACAAGAACAGGCATAGTTATAGGTGTCATGCGATAGAAAAACTCCATGAAATGCCAGTTTGCTTTTGATGCTATTAACAAATTCTGAGGCTCACCAACCAAGGTACAGACACCACCTAACGCTGTACCAATAGCAGCATGCATCAATAAATTTCGTAAAAAACCACGAAACTGTTCCAAATCATTCTGAAAATCATCATGAATTTGATTGTCATCATCATGGTCATGATCATCATGATGGAACTTTTTACCTGATGCTATTTTATGGTAAACACCATAAAACCCCACACTAACACTGACGATAACGGCTGTTACCGTCAATGCATCTAAAAAAGCTGATAAGACAGCCGAGATAATGCAAAACAAGAAGGACAACAAAATTTTGGAGCGAACACCTAATAATATCTTGGTAAATGCAAACAACAGCAGGTTTTTCATAAAATAAATGCCTGCTACCATGAAAATCAATAACAACAGGACATTAATGGCACCAATCACTTCATGCAATACGGTTTCAGCTGACGTCAAGCCAATAAATACCGCTTCAATTGCCAATAAACCACCTGGTTGCAATGGATAACATTTTAGTGCCATCGCCAAAGTAAAAATAAACTCAACAATGAGCATCCAACCTGTTACCACGGGCCCAAACAAATATAACAAAACAGGATTTAAAGCCAGAAAAAATAGGATGGTATATTTATACCAATCAGGTGCATTACCTAGAAAATTTGCTAACAAAGCATGGCGAAAAGTACAATTTGACATAATTTTTAATCTTTAAGTTTATGTTAAGAAATAAGAATAAAGCAGTTTATTATTAATCATTAATTTATTATTATGCAAGTTTAGTCAATGCCAATCCATTAAACCAGTGCTTTATAGCTAATAATATTAAAAAACAACTATTTCTATGAAAGCCAATCCATTAAAATTCTCCATCATCTGCCTCAAAGTTATTTTTTTCACTGCAAAAATCAGCTTAATCACCCTGTATAAATCATACCGCCACACATTTACCCGAGAAAATGGCAATCAATTGATGCAATATTGGTCAGATAAAATGTTAAAACTGGTCAATTTACATTTAATTATCCACCCAAATAATGAACCATTAAATACAGAAAATCGTGCTTGCATCTATATGAGCAACCATTTAAGCCTATTTGACATCCCTGTTTTATACAAAGCAATTCCTGGAACATTGCGAATGGTTGCCAAAAAGGAATTATTTAACACCCCCATTTGGGGACAAGGCATGAAGGCAGGAGAATTCATTATGCTTGATCGTCAAAATAGCAAACAATCAATAACGGCATTAAAATTGGCCAGAAAAAAGATGCAAAGTGGCATTAAAATCTGGATTTCACCAGAAGGCACGCGCTCAGTCTCGGGAGAATTATTAAACTTTAAAAAGGGAGGGTTTTTATTAGCGTTACAAACCAACGCCATTATCATTCCTGTTGGTATTCGAGGAACTGATCAAGTCATGCAAGCCAAATCACTGGATATTTATTTAAACCAACAAGTAGAAGTCAGCCTAGGTAACGCCATTGACACCAATGGCTATTCTGTTAAAGAAATCAGGCAATTAATGAGTGATGTTAAACAACAAATTTACAATTCCATATCATCTTCTAAATCATCTTCTGACAATTCATCATCAGATAATTCTTCAGGCGGATTACCATCATAAATTTTAAATGTTCTTAGCTGAAGATAACTGTCTTTCACAAAACCATAATTATCTCCCATAGACACTTCATCCAACATGTCTGTTATTTCTAACAAAGCCACACGCTTATCAATATATTTAACCGTTGAAACAGCATAATATTCTCTATTTAAATACCAATTGGCCAACATTAAGGGATCCGTCAATGTATCTCCAACCAAACCAAATGAATCTCTAACATTACTTGGACCAAAAAAAGGCAACACGACATAAGGCCCTGTCCTTACCCCCCAAAAACCAAGTGTTTGTCCCAAATCTTCATCATGTTTTTTTAGTGATAAATGAGAAGCGGGATCATAAAAGCCTGCAAACCCCAGCGTACTATTAACCAAAACACGCCCGACATCTGATGCTGCATTTTTGAATTTTAACTGAAATAGATTATTCAGAGCTATCGGCAAATCATTAATATTACTGAAAAAGTTATGCACTCCTTTTTCTATTGAATCAGGCATTAAATCACGATAAGCAAGCGCCAACGGCTGCATAAAATAGGCATCAATATTTTCATTAATTTTGTACATTTTTCTATTATAACGCTCCAATGGATCAACTGCCGCTGGATTCATTCCAGTCGATGCACATCCCTGAATTAGAAACAGCAACAAACACAGACAAGCACCGTTATATTTTTTAGACATTGAATTCCCTTTTAATTATAATCCCATTAAAATAAACATAGCACACAGCCTGTAAATTATACAGTCCCCGTCAATAACCACCCCTGCAAACTTAAAAAGATGCCCTATGCACATCAAAAGTTCCATTCAAATACAAGCAGGACAAGCCTCAGACAAAGGCATTAAAAAACTCAATGAAGATTGCATGGGCATTAGAATCCCCGACGAACCACTACTAACAACCAAAGGGATTGTGGCAGTCATTGCAGATGGTGTCAGTAGTGCCGAAGCAGGCAAAGAAGCCAGTGCAACCTGTGTACAGAATTTTTTATCCGATTATTACAGTACACCTGATGCCTGGACGGTAAAAAATTCTGCACACAAAGTATTAACAGCATTAAACCGTTGGTTATATGGACAAAGTCAACACTACCTTGATTCTCACAAGGGTTATATTACAACCTTAAGTATTTTGGTTATTAAATCTCATATCGCCTATATTTTTCACATCGGCGATTCTCGAATTTATCGACTTAGAAATAACAAACTTGAACAACTGACACACGACCATGCCACCCAAATCAATAAAAACACGTCCTATTTATCCAGAGCCATGGGAATGGATATTCATTTAGAAATTGATTTCAGCAGTTTTGAAATCAACAAAGAAGATTGCTTTTTCTTGAGTACCGACGGCATCCATGACTTCATCAAAAAACAAGAGATTCAGGACAAACTCTGCGACATTTCCCAGCCAGAAGAAGTTGCTTGCCAACAGTTGATTGATTTGGCCACACAGAAAAAAAGCCCCGATAATTTAACCTGCCAGATCATTAGAATAAAAGAATTGCCTCAGGAAAATATCAATGACATTTATAAAAAACTAACTGAACTCCCCTTTCCTCCCGAATTATCAATCGGCATGAGCATTGATGGTTACAAAATCATCAAAGAAATCTATGCCAGCAACCGAAGTCAAGTATTTGTTGTAAAACATCAAGATGGCTCACGCCCCATCATCATGAAAACACCTTCTGTCAACTACGAAGATGATCCTGCTTATATTGAAAGATTCACCATGGAGCAATGGATTGGTCGTCGTATTAACCACCCCAATGTCATCAAAATTATTGAACCACCAGTCCAGCCTTCATTTTTATATTATTGCCAGGAATACAATGAAGGCATCACGCTGACAGAATGGATTAAACAAAACCCCAAACCAGAAATCAGCGTTGTCATTGATTTGGTCAAAAAAATTGCCGCTGGTTTGAGGGCATTTCACCTAAAAGAAACATTACATCAAGATTTAAAGCCAGACAATGTCATCATCAACCAATCTGGCCAACCTGTCATCATTGATTTTGGCTCTTGCTTTGTTGCAGGTATTGATGAAATTTCTGCCCCCCTTGAAAGAGATAAAAACTTAGGGACTATCGACTATAGCGCACCAGAATATGCCCTTGGGAAAAAACCAGGTATCACCACTGATCTATTTTCATTGGCCAGTATCACTTATGAAATGCTGACAGGACATTTACCCTATGGAGAAAAACTAGGCAAATCTCATACCTTAAGAGATTTCAGCCAACTGGTTTTTATTTCCGCCATTCAATACAACCCTATGATTCCAATCTGGTTAAACGGAGCCATTAAAAAAGGCACTCAAATCAATTCTGATCTCAGACAACAAGAATTATCAGAGTTTATATTTGATTTAGAGCATCCGAATAAGGAATTTACTGAAGAAATCAATTTACCCTTGTTACAAAAAAACCCATTAAAGTTTTGGAAAGGACTGTCTTTTTTCCTTTTTATAATAAATTTACTGCTCATTTATATGGCAATATCATGACATTACAAAATGAATTCTGGAAACACAAAACACTCGATCAACTCAATCAGAAAGAATGGGAAAGTCTTTGTGACCATTGCGGTCGATGTTGTTTAATCAAGCTAGAAGATGAAGATACGGGTGACTATTATTACACCGATATCGTCTGTAAATACCATGACCAACAAACCTGTCAATGCACGCAATACCAAAACCGCAAGACGTTAGTACCCAGCTGCCTAAAATTAGATCCTAACCTACTCAAAAAAACAACACTCAAATGGTTTCCCTCCACCTGCGCTTATCGACTGTTATCAGAAAACAAAGAACTTCTCTGGTGGCATCCTTTATTATCCAAACAAGCTGAAACAGTTGAAAGTGCTGGTGTTTCGATAAAATACAAATGCATCTCAGAGGAAAGTATTGCTGAAGAAGATTGGGAAGATAGAATAATTGACTGGGTTAATTAAGGAAGTTTTTTCCAACTATATGTTCACAGGCAAGGCATGAAAACAGGCGCATAGTCGAACTATGCAACGATTTGAGTAACGAAACCTATGGGCAAAAGGTCGAGCAAATGTAAAGGTTAATTTTGAATCATCGTTTGTTCTCTACGCCACTTTATGTCGGCTCATCACATTGTCAATTCAGAAATTTTTAAGAGTAATTCTTTGCTATCAACTGGCTTATCAAAATAAGAAATATTAAGCTTAGTAGCACTATTGACATCAATTTTATCACTATAACCGCTACAGATGATGACAGGAAAATCAGGTCGAACCTGTCGAATCTGATTAACCAGAGTAACACCCGTCATTTTTGGCATTGTTTGGTCTGTTATTAACAGAGAGAAGCGATCAGGATTTTTTATAAAAATATTCAGGGCTTCATTGCTATCAGTGACAAAGTATGAGGAATATCCTTGCTGTTTTACTAATTCAGATATTTGCATTGCAAGCATTTCCTCATCATCAACAATTAATATTTCTGAATTATTCCCTTCGGGTATTTCAATCGTTTCATCACTCAATTCATCATTTATATTCTGCTCACTTTCAATAGGAGGCAATAGAATTCGAAAGGTACTGCCTTCTCCTTTTTTGCTATCTAAAAGAATGTGTCCATTATGAGCCTCTATGATACGGTATATCACAGAAAGCCCCATTCCTGTCCCCTTACCTACATCTTTAGTTGTAAAAAAAGGATCAAAAATTTTATTAATAATTTCAGGATCTACCCCCGACCCAGTATCGCTCACACATAACTCAATCCAGTCACCTGTGATTGATTTGTGAGAAATGGGTGATTCCGTATCAAGATTACGCACCCAACCAAGCCGTATAGTGAGCATACCAGAACCATTCATGGCATCACTGGCATTAATTGATAAATTCATCAGTGTCTGCTGGAGTTGAGTTGGATTCAATAGCACTTTAGGTAAATTTTCATCAATGAATTCTTCTATTTCTATTGTGCTAGGCAATGTAGAACGGAGCATTTTGATCTCGTCTTTAATCAATGATGCCAATTGAATGGGAATATTAATTATTTGATCTCTTCGACTAAAAGCAAGCATCTGCTCAACCAGTTTGCTTGCTCGTTTACCCGCCATTAAAATATTTTCCAGATATTCTGTCAGTATCTGATCATCTTGATTGGAGTATTTTAATAATACCAGTTCAGAATAACCGACAATGACTCCAAGAATATTGTTAAAGTCATGGGCAATACCACCCGTTAAGTGTCCTAGAGACTCCATTTTTTGAGCTTGTCTAAGTTCATTTTGCATGCGTTCTTGCTGTTTTTCATTTTCACGCTGCTCAGTGATATCATATCCCAGTGCCATGATATGACTTATCTTGCCATCAGTATCGTACAACACTGAATTGCTCCAGTGTAATAACCGTCTACTACCATCACGTACCAACCATTCATTCTCATAATTATCTGCAATATTGACTTCACCCTTTGATAAGTGTCCAAAAATATTTTTCACATCGGCTTCTTGTTCGCGCGGAATAAAAAAGTCCCATATAGGTTTACCAGTTACTTCATCACATTGGTATCCAGTCATTTTCTCTGCGGCAGGATTAAATACTACAAAACAAGCATTTAGATCCAAAACAACAATAACATTAGCTGAAGCTTCAAGTATGGTATTTGAAAAATCACTCTGCTCTCTAATTTTAAGTTCGTATGCCTTACGTTGAATAATTTCTTGGCGTAACTCAATATTTATTTTTTCTAATTTTTCAATCTGTTTGCTTCTTGAATAAAGAAAGAGGCTAAGCAACATTGTAAAAAGCAATCCGACTGCAAGCACTGCCCAGGACTGCCATATTGATTTATTCTTATAGTATGCAGGCGTTGCTGAAAACATAAGTTCCCAACTCCTACCGAGAACATCGAAATCGGTCCGCCAATGGAGTCCATTTTCTGCAGATTTATAAAGTGCGGCAGTCGGCTGAAGTGGCTGTAAATATGTTCTGGAAGCTTTATAATGAAGAAACTGTTTATCAATAGGCGCTGTTCGATCTGATATCCATGTATCAATTCCAGCAGGCTTTAATTTTTGCATCGAACTCGATATCAAGTTACCAAACCGAAAAACTCCCACAGCAAGCCCAACAAAAGAATCCTTTCTTTGTTTTTCTGTACTGATGTTTTTTCCCTTAAGATAAACGGCTTTGAGCAACAAATATCCAAAGTTTTCGCTCTTTTCCTGAATAAGTTTTATTCTTTCAGTGATAACCAATGCCCCGCTATCACGCGCTTGGTGTATTGCTTTCAATCGCCCTGAATGTGAAGCAATGTTAAAACCTAAAGCATCCTCATTCCCTGCATAAGGTTCTATATAATAAACGGCGACATAATCGTCTTTGATTGAGGCTTTTTTTCTTTGTCCTTTAGAATTTAACTCGAAAAGCTGAAAATCAGTTAATCCATCCTGATGAGCCATTTCTATATATCGTTGTTTTTCAGCATGTGTAATGACTGGGTTCCAGGATAATGCCTGAATATCTGGCTCATTCTTTAATGCGTCTTGAACAAAGGTTTGAAATTTGTTACGCGTAACGAATTCCGATGAGGAAAATAAGCCAGCAATAGAACTGACTATTTCCTGATGTCGAACAAGATCTGTTTGAATAGAGGCAAAACGATTACGTGCACTTAATTCAAATGCACTTTCAAGCTTTGATTGTTCCCATGAATCTACAATATAAAAATTGGTGATGGAAATAAGGGTACCTAGAATAAATGCTAATATGGCGGCAATAATGTAAGGTTTATTTTCAAACATAATGGCTAAAAACTACCCGTATACTTATTAATAAAAATTATAACAGCTACAAATTGCTCATTTATTAACAGCCATCTTGAACAAACCATTCTGAATAAAGATATTTCATTGTAACTATTCAAAGTATATAATTTTTCGAAAAAAACACAATAAAGTTTAGGTTACCCCTGTTTTTCTTCAAGAGGTAATAACTATCTATATTTCCACTCATTCGATATTGAGTACACACACGCCTAAATTATTTCCATCGAAAGACAGAATTATTGACTGGGTAAACTGAGAAAAACAAACCACATCACAACTTGGATCATCACAAAAGTAATAGGCTTGTTCGGGTAAATTAACCAACCAGGGTGATTCAATATGATGTAAAATGGTTCGCTTATTAACCAGCAAGCCATTTTTACCATTCACAGGACAAGGTAATTTTTTGGGGTATGGCTGGGAGCTAGATTGCTTACTACAACAATCACTCAACGGATAAGACCATCATAAACTACAATTCATCATGCAGAATTTTTAATAACTCATCTTCTGCAGAATGTAGAAAAAAATGATCACCTGGCAGCCGATAAGACTTAAACTCTTTTGAGGTGTGATCACACCAGAATTCAAGCTCTTCTTCACTGGCATTATCATCATCAATCCCGCCGATGGCAGTGATTGAACATGGAACTTCGCCTCCCGATTGATATTCATAGGTTTCACACAATTCAAAATCTGCTCTTAATGTTGGCATCAGCAACTCCATTAACTCGGCATTTTGTAAAACCTCTTTAGGCGTTCCGTTGAGTCGATCAAGTTCTTGTATGAATTGGTCGTGAGGTAAATTATAAGTCACAGGATCAGGATCTATAACACTGGGAGCTCTGCGACCAGAGGCAAATATTTTAGTCGGTAGTGGTTTTTTCAATAATGAAAGCTGTCGAGTTAATTCATAACACAGCAAAGCCCCCATACTATGCCCAAACAAGGCATAAGGTTTTTCCGATAATAAGGGCGTTAATTCTCTGACCAATGCATCAATCATCGGTTTTAATTGAGTGATTGGTGCATCAATCATTCTCATGCCTCTGCCAGGCAATTGGACTGAACACAGCTCTATCGAACTGGCTAATTTATCTTTCCATGGAATATAAATATGTCCACCACCACCCGCATACGGCAAACAAAAAAGTCTGAGGCTGGCATTGGCATTTGGTTTGGGAAAAGTAAACCAGGGATTTTGTTTAGTCTTTGCATTGTTCATGAATGTAATTACTTATCTTTATATAGTTATCGACAGAGAGGTTTTCTGCTCTGAGTGTAGGCGATATTTGTAAATTGTCAAAGTCACTCACACCTAACTTGGTTTTCAAGTTATTTTTTAAGGTTTTACGGCGATGAACAAACGCCATTCTAACCACTTCATCAAATACCGTTAAATCTTCAACAACTCTTGGTTTTTCTTGTATTGGCTTTAAACGAATAAAAGATGAGGTCACTTTGGGTTGAGGATAAAAAGCTGTTGGATAAATATCAAACAAACTATTAACCTCAAAATGATATTGCAACATGACAGATAGACGACCATATTGCTTATTACCTGGATCAGCCACAATTCTGTCGGCCACCTCTTTTTGCAACATAAAGTGCATGTCATCAACCAATGGTAAGAATTTTAACAAATGAAATAACAAGGGGGTTGAAATATTATAAGGCAGATTACCAAAAAGTCGCATTGACTTATTTGCATCAATGCTTGCAAAGTCAAATTTTAAAACATCAGATTGATATATTTTAATGCCTTTGCCTTGAGGATGTTCAGTTAAATATTTAACCAAATCACGATCAATTTCAACAACATTTAATTGTTTTACATGATCAACTAATTGAAAAGTAATGGCACCTTGACCAGGTCCAATTTCTAAAAAAAAATCATCTGAATCCAGTCGCATTGACGATATAATTCGCCCAATCACCACTTGATCCGTTAAAAAATTTTGCCCGAAACGTTTTTTTGCTTGAATGGGTTTCATTATTTAATAAATTACCCAGGAGGCCACGTCATGGCACGACCAGCCATCAGATGTAAATGAATATGAAAAACAGTTTGTCCCGCCAATGCATTACAATTCATCACCACCCGATAACCTTCATCAGACACACCTTCATCATTGGCTATTTTTTTTGCCGTTAGCATCATTTTACCAATCAACTCAGCATCATTTTGCTCTATATCATTGATTGTTGAAATATGTTTTTTAGGAATAATCAACACATGAGTAGGAGCTTGTGGACTGACATCTCTAAAAGCCAATAGTTCGTCATCCTGATACACAATATCTGCAGGAATATCTCCGTTGATTATTTTACAAAATAGACAATTACTCATTAACTACCCCTTAATTAACATGACATCATCCACCAAACCACTGCCTCTGATTTTAAGATGAATTATTTTGATTAATTTCATTTTTGTCTGAGTTTGATCCAGATCAGCTTGAATATCTCGGGTAATGGTATGCCATTGCCCATTTTTTACTTTATCTCCCAGACCATACTTAATAAATCGTCCCAACCCCAACATGGTTCTATCCATTGAATAATAGGTCAATGTTCTCAGGCCGTGACCCGTTTCCACGTCAATAAACACCGTAAAATCTTTGTTAGACTTAATTTTCCAGCTTATTTTATTGTGTTTGGCTTGACCAATAAGCAACTTAAATTCATTTGAGCGACCTTTTCCATTCAATTTAATGGCTCGATTATTATTCAATTCTTTGATGTTTAAAATTTCTGCACCCAAAGGTATTTCATCTGAAACAGACCAACGATGAATTAAACCATCTTCAGCATTTTCGATAACCTTTTTAAAATTTTGTTTTACCGCAGGCGTTTTTACCTCAATTAATTTAAAGGGATGAATCGGTTTTTGTGTGATTTGCTTTGCCTGCACCTGTTTTTTAACAATCAACATTTCTGGCTTTTTAACAATTATTTCTTTTGTTTCTACTGGCTGAATTTTTATGTCGACTTGTTTTTTAATCATCGGCTTAACAGGTAATGATTTTTTAACGGTAATTTTAGGCAAAATTTCTGGTGTTGTTTTCGCTGTACTGATTAAAGGTTTTGCTTTAGCCACGATTTTTTTCACTGGCAAAACTGCTTTTTGTTGCTTCGGCACAGGACTTTCATTGACTGTTTTTTCAGTTTTTACTAAGACTTCCTTTTTATTACTGCTCAATTTTTCTTTTATAACGGGTTTTTTCGATGCAATAAATTTTATTTTTTTAATCTGAGCCACTTGAGGCTCTGGGTTTTTTATTGGCTGCTTTTTGACTTCAGGTTTGACTTGTTTGGGTGTTGATTTAAGGGATTTGCTGATCACTGTCTTTTTAGGCAGTGGCAATAACTTTTTAACCTGACTTTTTTTAGCTGGTTTTTGATTGATTAATGGCTTACTTGAAATGTTTTTTTGCTGTTTTTTAATGGCAACAATTTTTTTATATTTTATTTTTTTTGCTTTAGACAATTCTTTTTGGACGACTTGTTTTTTAAAGCTACTTTTTTTCTTATTATTCTGCAAAGGGATAAGTTTCGTTTGAGCAGACGAACTGCTCAACTCAACTTTAGCTTTAACTTTTGAAATCTTAAACAATTCAATATCATCAATCAACGCATCTCCACGCAGTAAAAATGCGTTCACTGCCAATATTTGGTTACCAGGTTGTGCTTTTTTCAGGTCATCAATTAGATTTCTTTCAAAAACTTGCCAACGTGACGGTTTCAGTTGTTGTCCAACACCAAAATAAATATATTTTTCTTTTTTAAAATTATTAGAATCACCCAAAGTATATGAAATATAACGATATCCTTGAGTTGTTTTAACACCAACATAGGCTTTAATAGAACCCGTAAAATACATCGACCATCGAATACCAAACTGTTTTTTATTTCTCAGGCTAAATTTATAACCATTCTTTTTCGCCTCACCCTCCAGCTTAATAACCCTACTTTTTTTCTTTTTATCATAAATATTATTAATTTTTGCGCCTTTGGGAATGTCATCATAAAGAGACCAACCTCGAATATTTCCATTCGTGGCATTCTCGAGCACTGCTGCCGACAAAGGTTTTAAACAAATTAATAAAAAGAGAGAAATTATTATTTTATGATGATTAACCAATATAAAATCCTGAATTTTGCAAAAAAATAGAGCGTAACGTTTTCAATGGGCAAATGTTAATACAACAATAAAGCACTTGAACTTAGGGGATGCGCAATAAATAAACATCCAAAACTTGCTTGTACCCAAAGGGCATAGCAATTTTTTTGTCCGCCTTTCTTGTTGCAAAAATAGTTGTATAGTTCGACTATACGCCTACTTTTGCGCCTCAAAGGCGAACAAAAATCCTGCGCAATTTGGACATTTATTTATTTCGCTTCCCTTTATAC